>NZ_JASCAJ010000025.1:0-219140 GCF_029967895.1 Acinetobacter sp. V89_7 | reverse complement strand
CCACGAAGAAGAACACCACAGTTCTCGCCCGCACGGCCTTCGTCTAGAAGTTTACGGAACATTTCAACGCCAGTTACTGTCGTAGTTTGTGTATCACGGATACCTACGATTTCAACTGATTCGCCTACTTTCACGATACCAGCTTCTACACGGCCAGTGACTACTGTACCACGACCAGAAATTGAGAATACGTCTTCGATTGGCATCAAGAATGCTTTGTCGATTGCACGCTCTGGCTCTGGGATGTAAGAGTCTAGTGCTTCTACAAGCGCAAGAACTGAAGGCTCGCCGTACTGACCTGCGTCACCGTTAAGCGCTGCAAGTGCAGAACCACGGATCACTGGAGTGTCGTCGCCCGGGAAGTCGTAAGTAGATAGAAGTTCACGAACTTCCATTTCTACAAGCTCAAGAAGCTCTTCGTCGTCTACAAGGTCGCATTTGTTCAAGAATACAACGATGTAAGGTACACCTACCTGACGAGAAAGAAGGATGTGTTCACGAGTTTGTGGCATAGGACCGTCAGTCGCTGCACACACAAGAATCGCGCCGTCCATCTGAGCAGCACCAGTAATCATGTTTTTAACGTAGTCGGCGTGGCCCGGGCAGTCAACGTGCGCGTAGTGACGAATTGGAGAATCGTATTCTACGTGTGAAGTATTAATGGTAATACCACGTGCTTTTTCTTCTGGAGCCGAGTCGATTTGCGAGTAATCTTTCGCTTCACCACCGTAAGTTTTCGCACAGATAGTTGCGATCGCAGCAGTAAGAGTTGTTTTACCATGGTCAACGTGACCAATTGTGCCCACGTTTACGTGTGGCTTATTACGTTCAAACTTAGCCTTAGCCATGAGTTTTTCCTTTATAAACTGCTCATGAGGGTCACTCATGAGCGCTTGGTTTTTTAACTAAAAATTAGTTTGGGCTTATAGTAATCGAAAGATTACTCGTCGTCACCTTTTTTACCGCCAGATTGGAATTTCGAAATGATGCCTTCTGCCACGTTGCGTGGAGTTTCAGCATATTTAGCAAATTCCATAGAGTAAGTCGCACGACCTTGAGACATAGAACGCATTTGAGTCGCGTAACCAAACATCTCTGCTAGTGGAACTTCTGCTTTAATTGCTTTTGTTCCGCCAGGAAGATCGTCCATACCCTGAACCATACCACGACGACGGTTTAAGTCACCCATGATATCGCCCATGTAGTCTTCTGGAGTTTCAACTTCAACTTTCATGATTGGTTCAAGAAGGATAGGATCTGCTTTCATGAAACCATCACGGAATGCATAAGAACCTGCCATTTTGAACGACAATTCATCAGAGTCGACGTCGTGGTAAGAACCGTCAAATAGAACCGCTTTAACGCCTACAACTGGGTAACCAGCCAAGACACCGTTCTTCATACGCTCTTGAATACCCTTGTCAACTGCACCGAAGAATTCTTTAGGTACTACACCACCTACAACTTCTTCAGCGAATTCGTATTCTTTACCAGCTTCTTCAACATCAAGCGGCTCAAGACGGACATAGACGTGACCGAATTTACCTTTACCACCTGTTTGACGAACGAATTTACCTTCTTGCTCAACAACTTTCTTGATTGTTTCGCGGTATGCAACCATTGGCTTACCAATGTTTGCTTCAACACCGAATTCACGCTTCATACGGTCAACGATGATGTCGAGGTGAAGCTCACCCATACCCGCAATGATCGTTTGACCAGATTCTTCATCTGTACGAACGCGGAATGATGGATCTTCTTTCGCCAAACGACCTAAAGCAATTGACATTTTTTCTTGGTCAGCTTTAGTTTTTGGTTCAACTGCCAACGAAATTACTGGCTCTGGGAATTCCATACGCTCAAGTGTAATGATGTTTTTCTCATCACACAGTGTATCACCTGTGGTAACGTCTTTAAGACCTACACACGCTGCGATATCACCCGCACGAATTTCGTCAAGATCCTGACGTTCGTTTGCGTGCATCTGTACAATACGACCGATACGCTCACGCTTCGATTTAACCGGGTTGTATACTGGATCGCCTTGTTTAAGAACGCCTGAGTAAACACGGATAAACGTCAAGTTACCTACGAATTTGTCGTTCATGATTTTGAACGCAAGTGCAGAGAACGGTGCTTCGTCAGATGCTTCACGAGTTGCTTTAGTTTCAGCTTTGTCGTCTAGAACACCTTCGATTGCCTTAACTTCTGTAGGAGAAGGTAGGAATTCGATAACTGCGTCCAACATACGTTGAACACCTTTGTTCTTAAACGCAGAACCACAAAGCATCACTTGAATTTCAGATGCCAATGTACGTGCACGTAGACCTGCGATGATGTCTTCTTTAGAAAGATCACCTTCTTCTAGGTACTTGTCCATTAACTCTTCAGACGCTTCAGCCGCAGCTTCAACCATGTTGGTACGCCATTCGTTAGCAGTATCAACGAGGTCAGCAGGGATTTCGCCGTATTCAAACTTCATACCTTGAGAAGCTTCGTCCCAGATGATCGCTTTCATTTCGATCAAATCAACAACACCAGCGAATGTATCTTCTGCACCGATTGGCACAACGATTGGCACTGGGTTACCGCCGAGGCGAGTTTTCATTTGTTCAACAACACGGAAGAAGTTTGCACCTGTACGGTCCATCTTGTTCACGAATGCTAAACGAGGTACTTGGTACTTGTTCGCTTGACGCCAAACAGTTTCAGACTGAGGCTGAACACCACCAACTGCACAGTAAACCATGCACGCACCGTCAAGAACACGCATAGAACGTTCAACTTCGATTGTGAAGTCTACGTGTCCCGGGGTGTCAATTACGTTGATACGGTGTTGGTCAAACTGGCTGCCCATACCAGACCAGAAACAAGTTGTTGCAGCAGAAGTAATGGTAATACCACGTTCTTGCTCTTGTTCCATCCAGTCCATTGTTGCTGCACCGTCGTGTACTTCACCAATTTTGTGAGATACACCTGTGTAGAACAAAATACGTTCAGTCGTTGTAGTTTTACCTGCGTCGATGTGCGCAGAAATACCGATGTTACGGTAGCGAGAAATCGGGGTTTGACGAGCCATGATGACTTACATTCCTAAATATATTGTTTAAAACAGGACGCACCAACATGAAATTGATGCGCTCGAACACTCAAGGTGGGCAACTTAAATACCCGCAAATCCCCCACTTGGGTAAAGTGCGATGTTAAATCGAGATGCAGTACGCATGAGTATTCTCCTGATGAGGGACTGTTTTATCCGCTTAGAAACGGTAATGAGAGAAGGCTTTGTTCGCTTCAGCCATACGGTGCACGTCTTCACGTTTTTTGATCGCAGCACCTTTGCCTTCAGCTGCATCAAGCAACTCGCCAGCAAGACGTAAAGCCATAGTTTTTTCAGAACGCTTAGCAGCAGCATCTACTAACCAACGCATAGCCAAGGCAGTACGACGGGATGGGCGTACTTCCATTGGTACTTGATAAGTAGCACCACCAACACGGCGTGCTTTTACTTCGACCATAGGACGAACTTTTTCAAGCGTCGCTTCAAAAAATTCTACTGGGTCTACTTTATTTTTTTCTTGAACGCGTTCTAAAGCACCGTAAACGATACCTTCAGCAACAGACTTTTTACCGTCTTGCATAACGTGGTTCATGAATTTAGCGATTGTTTGGCTGCTGAATTTAGGATCTGGAAGGATCTCACGAGCAGCGACTACGCGACGTCTTGGCATTTTAAAACTACCTATAAATATGACACTTCAGGATGATCCAGCAGATTGTGCAAGTGTCATGCACGCTACGCTGGCCTTACTATACGTCGCTTGAATTTCAAACATTAAAGAATTCAAACAAGCGAAACGCTAAAGGATTTCGGCTTTATCGAACTAAGAATTACTTCTTAGGACGTTTAGTACCGTATTTAGAACGAGACTGGTTACGATCTTTCACACCAGCACAGTCTAAAGAACCACGAACGGTATGGTAACGTACACCTGGTAAGTCTTTAACACGACCACCACGGATAAGAACAACACTGTGCTCTTGTAGGTTATGGCCTTCACCACCGATGTAGCTAGATACTTCAAAACCAGAAGTTAAGCGAACACGGCAAACCTTACGCATTGCTGAGTTAGGTTTTTTAGGTGTAGTAGTATAAACACGTGTACAAACACCACGACGTTGTGGACAAGCCTTCAACGCAGGAACTTTGGATTTTTCAATCAAAGTTGTGCGACCCTTACGGATCAACTGATTTGTTGTTGCCATATGGCAATTCTCCCGTTAATTGAAAACCTCAAAAAGAAAACACCTCTTTTTGAGGGCATGCAATTGTAAGCCAAGATGTAAAAATGGTCAACATCGGCAGCGTTAGCAAATGTTGACCATCTCTTGACTTGCGCACGTTTTCAGACAGCAGAAAATAAACGCTTTTGTTGACGTTTTAATGACATTAAGGCGTTTTCGGTTTCGGTGTTCTTTTACGTTTAGGTTTTGCAGGTGCTGCTTCTGTCTCATCAAACGCAGCAACCTCAGTACCTTCTTCAACTTCCGTTGTTTTTAATGCGGGTTGTTGTGGCTCACTCTCTTCATGAGGCTCAACATAGTGATCGGCAAGATGTTCAATTTTTTGCTGTACTGCATCGTCAATTTCAGCTTCAGTCTGAGCAGCTTTTGGAGCTTTTCGAGTGACTTTAACTTTGGCCACTACTGGATTTTCAACAGATACTTGTTCAGCCTCAGCAGGTATCTTGGTTTCTTCCGTATTTTGTTGTGCAGCTTGAGGCTCTTTAAGAGGTACTGCTTTAAATAATGACGCTTCAGCATGATACGCCTGTAAAGGGGTTAATTGCTCATCGGGATGTTCAAGCAAGTAATGACGAGCTCCACCAAAAATAGCTTGTGCTTTATTACCTGCATCTTCAATCAGTTTCCAGCTATATATTCCACCTAGCGCAGCACCGGCGACAGGCGTTAATTTCCCGATAGCAGAAAAGCGAGATACCCCATTCAACCAGCTAAATTTTGGTTCGCCTGTCTCATCTACAAACCATTTTTTAATGGCTTCAGCATCATTACTTGAGCCTAAAAGTTGCTGAAACTGACTAATATCATGTGTTTGTAACATCGACTTCAAGGTTTTGAGCGCAAGCAACAAGGTTTGCTTTTCTGCGATCAGACTCAAATCAATTTCTTTAAAAACAAACTCGACGATATCTTGCTGAGTAGAATCACTTAAATTAAACCCGTGCGCATGCCCCGTTTGATAGATAGTACGTAGCGCCAGAAGCAGTGACAATGGAACATCAAGGGCCGCTCCAGCAACACCAGTTGCGCCACTGAATGCTCCTTGTGCGATTGCAATCAGTTTATTTTGCTCGATAAAGGCATGACTCAATCGTTGCGAGCGATCTGGATTGGTGGTCAGATCTTCAATACGCTTAACCCCAGCCTCTTCAAGTACACGTTCTAGCGAACTGGTTTGCGCCGTAAAGTCATTAAGGCGGTCAAAAAGATAGTCGGCAATCTTGTCTTGAAAGTCTGGCGATAGAAAATTTGCAACACTATAGACCCGGCCGTAATGTCGACCTAAAAGCTGATGTGATACTTTCGGCAAGTGCTGACGCAACATCTGCTGAGGATTATCATACTTTTCAATTTCAAACGCGCCCTTGATTTGTGATTTTCCTTCTACGGTACGTGACTGATCCACATTGGAATTCATCTTGGAAATTGTGCCGGGAGCAACATGATTTAAGACATCCAAACCCGAAGAGCTGAGCTTTTTAGCCACTCCAAAGGCTGCCGACAACAGGCTCTGGCTTTGATTATTATTAGAATTGGTCATCAAGTACCTCTATATTCTGTTTCTTTCATTTAATGCTAAATACTAGGTGGAGTACGGATTTATCTCAACTTTAATCTGTTTCTTTTAGTTAATTGCTGTACACCACGATGCCTGATGCTGAAACATAGCACAGTTAGGAATACATATAAGATTTGCCATAAGAATTAAAAAATCATTCTGTTATTATGAATGCAATTTTAAACAATCAGCTATTGCGCCTGACGGTTGCACCCGATTGGTCAAATTTTTTGGCGCACTGAAACAAACTCAAGACTATCACCATATAAGGGATACTTAAATGAAACGTGTTGTAATTACTGGTATGGGTATTAACTCATGTATTGGTAACACTCTAGAAGATGTCACTCATTCACTCCAAAATGGAATCTCAGGCACACGTTTTAACCCAACTTATGCAGAACTCAACTTTAAAAGCCATGTGAGTGCAGCTGCAGAACAAGATTTTGACAATATTGATCGTAAACTCAAACGCTTTATGGGTGTTTGTGCAATGTATGCCTATAACTCAGCAGTTGCTGCGGTTGAGCATGCAGGTTTGACTGCTGCGGACCTTGAAGGCAATCCACGCTACGGTATCGTAGGTGGCAGTGGCGGCGGTTCAACTGCATCTGTTGTTGAAATGCAGGAGTTACTTGAAACTAAAGGCGCACGTAAAGTGGGGCCTTTCTTCGTACCACGTAACATGACCAACACCATTACCGCGAACGTTGGTGTTGCATTCAAACTTCAAGGCGTATCTCACTCGATTGCCAGCGCATGTGCAACATCTGCAGATGCAATTGGTTATGCGTATAACCTCATCCAATTAGGTAAACAAGACCTGATTCTTGCAGGTGGCGGTGAAGAAGATCACTGGTCTCAAAGCTTGTTGTTTGATGCGATGGGCGCGCTTTGCTCAAAGTACAACGACACACCTGAAACTGCTTCTCGTCCATACTCGGCTGACCGTGATGGTTTCGTGATTGCTGGTGGCGGCGGTTTCTTGGTACTTGAATCACTTGAACACGCTCAAGCACGCGGTGCTAACATTTTAGCTGAAGTTGTTGCTTATGCAGCGAACGCAGACGGTGCAGATATGGTTGCTCCAAGCGGTGAAGGTGCAACACGCTGTATCTTGATGGCACTTGATGAAGCCAAGCAACACGGTGTTGAATCGATTGACTATGTCAATACACATGGCACATCAACCCCTGCTGGTGATATTACAGAGCTTAAAGCAATGGAACGTGCCTTCGGTGAAGGTAAAGTTCCTGCATTCAGCTCAACCAAATCTATGACTGGTCATAGTTTGGGTGCAGCAGGTGTTCACGAAGCGATCTACTCAGTCCTAATGCTTCAAAATGAGTTCATTGCACCAAACATCAACGTGACTGAACTCGACGAAGGCGCAAAAGGCTTCGACATCGTACTTGAAAAGCGTGATACCAAGCTTAACTCGGTAATGAGCAACAGCTTCGGTTTTGGCGGTGTGAATGCTTGCTTAATTTTTAAAAAATGGAATTAATGCCATTTTTGCAAAGCCGATTGGCCTTTTTTAAGTAACATATATGTATATAAAAAGCGGAACAATGGTTCCGCTTTTTTGTTGAGTCTACTCACAATACGACTACATTAAAATTCATTCATCACGCTTGCTGATCGACATCTCAACGTCGATATAAGTAAAAGGCAGGTTGCCATTATCCTCTTGAAAAATTCAATCCAACATTGAATACTGTTCATATTCGCTGGGTGCAAACCTTATGATTTCATTTCGTTTTGTTACGTCAAATCATCAGCTTTCCACCATTGTCTTAATTTAAGGAATTGTAATGGATGCTCCATCAGACGCATTTTTATGGGTCAAAGCATTACACATTATTGCGGTAGTGTGTTGGTTCGCTGCCTTATTTTATCTACCTCGACTTTATGTTTATCATGCCATGAGTGAAGATGAGATTAGTCATCGTCGCTTCGAAATTATGGAACGTAAACTATATCGCGGTATCATGTGGCCCTCCATGATTGCAACGCTGATCACGGCTCACTTTTTAGTAGATTGGGGCGATGCCACTCGGCATTATCATGAAGCGCTTTGGTTTTATATTAAAGTGGGGTTAGTGGGACTGCTGGTTATTTATCATTTTGTGTGCGGGTATTATCGTAAAAAACTGATTGGAAATGCGCATTACAAATCACACAAATTCTGGCGTTATTTTAATGAAATGCCGACACTGATTTTATTTGCTGTCGTTATACTGGTGGTGGTTAAACCGCAGTTTTAAATAGCAAAAATTACAATAAAGCCTCAGTCGATCTGAGGCTTTTTAATGACCCATTTATCCCGAATCTTTTGGTTTAATGGTGACGAATAATATTTTTCGATTAACCAGCTCAAAATAAAAGTTGCAGTAAAAAAAGCATACCTTTTGTATTAATCATCATGTTACTTAGACCTTACATCCTCATGCTTGATCAGTATATTTAAAAGTTGATCAAAACGTTGAATACGATATTTTGGCATTGCCAAATCTAATTCTTGTGCAGATCCATAACCATATTCCACCGCAATGGTCTCAATTCCATTACGACGCGCACCTAAAATATCGTGCTCGCGATCTCCGACCATGACACATTCGGCAGCATCAAGCTGCTCTTGCTGCAAAATATAAGCAATCAGGTCACCTTTATTGGTACGCTCACCTGTTAACTCGCTTCCATAAGGATGCGTGAAATAGCCAAGCAGTCCGAAATGCTCCAATATGCGTACTGCATAGACGTGTGGTTTTGCAGTGGCCAAATATAGTCGATAGCCTTCCTCTTTAAGCGCTGCTAGCGTCTGAGCCACATGTGGATAAAGCTCATTTTCAAATAACCCCACCACTGAAAATCGCTCACGATAACCCTGTAAAGCCTGCTCTGCTCGCTCATGCTCTGGCTCAACATTTAAAATTTTTGCCAATGATGCCTTAAGTGGTGGACCAATGATCCAGTCAATATTTTCACTTTCAGGCGACACACAACCTACTTTATTTAGACCAAAACGTGCCGATGTCGTGATTCCGACTTTTGGATCAGTTAACGTGCCATCAAGGTCGATCAAAATATTTTTAATGCTGCTCACAATTCATACTCAAACAATGTCAGATGAAAAAATAGGGTCGAGAGTTTTTTTAAACTTGCCTATACTACCTCAAATTCAATATTTTAAGGATGATCGTCGTGCGTCCAACCGTTCTTTGTTTTTCTGGTCTTGATCCTTCTGGCGGCGCTGGATTACAGGCCGATATTGAAGCCATTGGTCAAAGTGGCGCACATGCAGCAATCGCCTGTACAGCACTCACCATTCAAAATTCGCAGCAAGTCTTTGGTTTTGAAGCAACATCGAAAGAATTACTCCTTGCACAAGCAAATGCCGTTGTGGGTGATTTACCCATTCGATGTGTAAAATCGGGTATGCTCGGTACCACTGAAAATATTGCAGCATTGGCTGAGTTTTTACGTGCGCATCCTAACTATCAGTATGTACTTGACCCAGTACTGGTGGCCAACAGCGGCGGCTCGCTAGGCGATCAAGCCACATTGGTGAAAGCCTTTGTTGAACTCATTCCACTGGCAACCATCATTACACCGAATACTGTCGAACTGCGTGCTTTAACTGGATTAGACAACATTGAAGACGCCACACAAAAACTATTTGATTTAGGTGCGCAGGCGATTTTGGTGAAAGGCGGCCATGAAGCAACACCAGATCATATTCGCAATCAGCTCTTTGTAAAAGGTGAACTGGTTGCAGAAAGTACCTGCCCTCGCCTAGAAGGTGAATATCACGGATCAGGATGTTCATTGGCCAGTTTTATAGCAGGACGTCTGGCTTTGGGTGATGAGCTTAAAATCGCGGTTCAACACGCGGAAGTGTGGTTATTTGGTGTGCTTAAAAATGCCGAAACTCCCGTTCCAAATGGGCAAAAGATTCCAAAGCGGTTTTAAGCATTATAATGTGCGCTGTAGATGGAGCTTAAAATTACGTTACAAGCATAGCAAGCTATAGCCATAATGCAAAAAGAGCGCAATTTAATTGCGCCCTTTTACTTAGTTACCTATCACACCTTAAGCCGGAATACGCAGTACCTGCCCTGGAAAAATATCGTCTGCGTCTTTAAGTAATGGTCGATTCGCTTCAAAAATTTTATTGTAGTGATTTGGATCACCATAATATTGTTTTGAGATTTTAGATAAATTATCGCCCGATTTAACTGTATAAAATTGGCTTTCTGGTTCTGGTACTTCGACTGTCATTTGATCATCGACTTTCGCCACATGATCGATATTTCCCACAGCCAGTACAATTTTTTCTTTGTCGGCCTGACTTTTCACCTTACCCTGAATCGTAGCCAAATCGGTAGTACTGTTATAGTTGATCACCAACCCTTGCACACCTAGACCAAGTTGCTGTACATGCGCCAGTAACTGATTAGCAATTTGCTGGGCTGTGGGTTCCTGAGGTGTAGCGGCTGGTGTTGATGCTTGTTCGACGTGTGCCTGATTCTTTTTTCCAATTCCTTTAACAAAATCAAAAAGGCCCATCATTTTCTCCTGTTGTTTTTTTCATTAAGCAAATAAACGCCTTTCTAGTAAAACTGAAAATCACTCTGATTTAAGTGGTGATTCCCTTACAGCAAGTAATAAAATGTAAATTGCATCACATATCTTAAATCACACACATAAAAAAACCACCTTGCGGTGGCTTTTATCAACATCAATTAATTAACCAAGTTTTTTGGTTACATAATCAATTGCTGATTGAACAGTTGTGATTTCGTTTGAATCTTCATCAGGAATCGTGATGTCGAAGTCATTTTCGAAAGACATAACAAGTTCAACTAGATCTAGAGAGTCAGCGCCCAAATCATCCATGAAAGATGCTTCGTTTTTGATCTCTTCTGCTTTCATACCAAGTTGTTCAGCAACTGCTTGCTTAACACGTTGTTCGATATCGCTCACAGGAATTCTCCTCATTGCTTGTGGCGTTTTAAATGCCGTTAGTGTAATTGAATATTGGATTTTTTGAAAGTTAATACATCAGCACTTAGGCCATGTATAAACCACCATTTACGTGTAATACCGTGCCAGTAATGTAACTTGCCTTATCGGAAGCCAAATAACTTACTGCATTTGCGATATCTTGTGGTTCACCAAGACGACCCAAAGCGACTTGATCACTCATCTTCTTGCGCAAATCTTCACTCAGCGCATCAGTCATTTCAGTCGCAATAAAGCCAGGTGCGATACTGTTCACCGTAATCTGGCGGCTACCCATCTCTTTTGCAAGGCTGCGGCTAAACGCTTCAATACCGGCTTTAGCGGCTGAATAGTTGGCTTGGCCTGGGTTTGCAAAATGTGCAACCACCGAACTGATATTGATAATACGGCCAAAGCGAGCTTTGGTCATACCCTTCAATACACGCTTAGAAAGACGATAAACCGCTTTCAGATGAATATTTAGAATGTCGTCCCAGTCATCTTCGCTCATACGCAGCAAGAGATTGTCACGCGTAATACCCGCATTGTTGACCAAGACCAAAACTGGACCATAATTTTGTTCGATGTTTGAAACAACTGCTTCAATTTCATCCAAATTACGTACGTCTAGGGTGAGGCCTGTACCTTGCTCCCCAAAACTTTCAGATAATTTTTGAGCCCCAGATTCGCTGGTTGCTGTACCAACGACAAAGAAACCGTCTTGAATAAGTTGCTGGGCAATCGCTGCACCAATGCCACGGCTCGCGCCTGTTACCAATGCAACTTTACGTTGTTGTGTCATGCAATTTTTCCTTCAGCCACTAAAACTGCATTTAGGGCATCTTCCATGCGACTATTCGTATCGATCGCAAATGCTTTTTCAATATTTGGTAAACGTTTTGCCAGATTGCTTAATACCGTACCCGGACCACACTCAACAATGTACTGGATGCCTTGATCCTGTAAATATTGCATGGTGCGTGTCCATTGCACAGATTGATACAACTGCGCAGTTAACGCTTGGCGTAATTGAGTCACGTCAGAGGCAATTCCTGCGTTTACATTTTGTATTACAGGTAGGCTTGGTAGCTCAATGGCAGTTTGTTCCAATGCTTCAGCAAATTTTTCTGCTGCAGGCTTCATTAATGAACAATGCGAAGGTACTGAAACAGGCAGTGCAATCGCTTTACCCGACTGCTCTTTTGCAAGCGTCATGACTTGATTGACCAATGCTGCCGAACCTGCAATCACTACCTGACCTTGAGCATTGTAGTTTGCTGCCTCGACAGAGCCTTCACCTGCTGCTGTCACTTGCTTACAAAGCTCAATAACTTGATCGTCTGCCAAGCCCAAAATTGCTGCCATAGCGCCCACACCCTGAGGGACTGCGCTTTGCATCAATTTACCACGCAGATTGACCAATTTGGCCGCATCGCCGAGCGACAACGCACCCGCAGCCACCAACGCACTGTATTCGCCAAGTGAATGGCCTGCAAGGTATTTAGGGGCCAAACCGCCTAAATCCAGCCAGACACGCCATAACGCAATACTTGCCGTTAATAGTACCGGCTGAGTGTTTTCGGTTTGATCAAGCCCTTCGCCACTTTGTGCGATATGCCACAAATCAAAACCGACTGCGTCAGAAGCCTCCGCAAAGGTTTCTTTCACACCACTAAACTGCTCTGCAAGTTCAGCGAGCATGCCGACTTTTTGCGAACCTTGACCAGGAAATACAAATGCAGTTTTCGTTGCTTGAGCGACTTGATCGAGTCGTTTAGCAGACATATAAAAATCCTTTATTTCGTCTTTGCTTAATTTCTAAGGCGGAAATTTATCATTATTCTATAGATTTTATAATTGCGAAAAACAACAAAAAAAGGGAGCTTTCGCTCCCATTTTTTCTACATTAAAGCCTTAAGCTCAATGCAAATTCACTAAATTATTCAGCGTCAGCTGCTTTAGCGAATAATTGACGACCACGGTAGATACCATCTTTAGTCACGTGGTGACGGCGATGAGTTTCACCAGTAGTTTGGTCAACTGTTAATGCATTCTCGGTTAAAGCGTCATGTGAACGGCGCATGTCACGGCGAGAGCGACTTTTACGGTTTTGCTGAACGGCCATGATGGCTCCTTACAAAGATCGAAAAAAATGGATCAGAACAAATTCAGTTATCTCAACCAACAAGTATAACACTTATGAGTTAAGTTTACCTTTCAAACTTGCTAAAACATCAAACGGATTATCACGTTTTTCTTCAACAATGTCCTGAACGGTAGGCTGATGTTTATGTTCACAAGCATCATGCTTGGGAGACAGAGGCATCAACAGTAACAGTTCATCTTCTAGTAATGAAAGTAAATCAACAGTCGCAGGAGTGGTAAAATCACCCTTTGTTGACGATTCACTTTCACCTAAAACGATGAAATCAGCATCCTCATCCAAGCGCTCTATCAGTGACTCATCATCGATCAAGGCAAGACGGAAATCTGAAACAAGAGGAATTTCCACTGGCTCCAGACAACGCTGACATTCTAGCGGAACTTTTGTTTCAACATGACCATCAAACCATACAACGCGATGATACGCATCCATTGATAGTTTACAGTCTATATAGATCAATTGATCATTAATTGATCCAACAGCTTCACGAGCAATACGAGCAAAGCGAGACAATGGCAGTGTTCCTGACCATGTAAAGCCTTGTTCAGCCCATTTATACGGCTCAATCTGTGCCGGAAAGGTATTTGCTGACATAATTAAGGCGGCAATTCTACAAATTCATCAGTACTCTGTCAAAGATTAAGATA
This sequence comes from Acinetobacter sp. V89_7, assembly GCF_029967895.1. Lineage (NCBI taxonomy): Bacteria > Pseudomonadati > Pseudomonadota > Gammaproteobacteria > Moraxellales > Moraxellaceae > Acinetobacter > Acinetobacter sp. V89_7. Next base: position 205,462 of record NZ_JASCAJ010000025.1, on the reverse strand, counting down.
CAATTTTGTACCAAATCTGACAGAACTCGGGGTAAATTAAGCAATGCACCTGTTGCAGCCGCAACCTGAAGTAACAACTTCATCACTTGTTCGCACCCATCTCACGTGTGATTCTGCCTTGTCGATAGACACAGTGCAACTCTCACCATGGAGAAATTTACAAACTGAGCAGGATCAGGTGGACTGGCTTATTTTACACTTTAATCACTGGTTTTCCCATCAAAATGTGACTTTAGTGAAAGGTGAAGCAGAACCTGAGTATTTTCCTACATCAAATCATGCGCCTGCGCGTATTCAGTTTGCGCATGGCTTCTTTAATAGTGCCTTGCATGAAATCAGTCACTGGACGATTGCCGGCGCCAAAAGACGCTTATTGCCAGATTTGGGCTATTGGTATGCTCCTGATGGCCGTACAGCCGAGCAGCAAGCGCTTTTTGAACAAGTCGAAATCAAACCGCAAGCCATTGAATGGTTATTTGCGCAAGCGTTTGGGCGTAAATTTAGAGTATCTCTAGATAACTTAACTGGCGATGGTGGTGACGGCTCGCGATTTAAAGACAATGTCTTTCTTCAGGTGCAAAAGTTTTTTTCAGGCGAGACCAAAATTCCTGCCGATGCATTGCATTTTATTCAATGTATTTGTATGACCACTCGAGACGGTGAGCTTCTTGGCGCACATGAATTTTTACGCAACGCACTGGATTAGATTACATAATCTCTACTTGTGGTCACGCATTCGACGCAGCGCATATGCTTAAATGTAAACACTGACTTTAAAACAATAACAGAATCAAGGAGTATCCAGATATGTTGCATTTGCATATACATCCAGACAATCCGCAAGCACGCTTAATTCATCAAGCAGTGGAGCGTATCCGAGCAGGCGATGTGGTGGTCTATCCGACTGATGCGGCGTACTCGATTGGTTGTCAAATTGGAAATAAATCGGCAATGGAGCGAATTGCTCAAATCCGTGGCTTAGGCCCAAAACATCAATATGCCATTATGTGTTGTGATTTATCCGATATTGCCACCTATGCCAAAGTGGATAACGCGATGTATCGTCTACTTAAGACCAACACACCCTCGATCACGACTTTTATTTTACCTGCAACCAGCGAAGTCCCTAAACGCTTGATGCACCCCAAGAAAAAAACCATTGGCTTACGTATTCCAACCAATCCAATCTGTCAGGCCTTACTTCAAGAACTGGGCGAACCGATCTTGACCAGTACCCTGATATTGCCGGGGCAAGACGATCCACTCGATGACCCTTATGATATTGAAAACCAGCTCGCTAAGCGTGTCGATGTCTTCATTGATGGTGGCTTCGGTACGCTCACTACCACCAGTATTGTAGATTTGTCGGGAGAAAATCCGGAAGTTGTACGCCGAGGTGCCGGCGATGTCAGTGCTTTTGAATAAGCACTGACATGCTGATCAGTCTTAAATCTCCTGACTCGCACATTCTTCCAAACGTCTTTTTTGTTTGCCCAATTTGTCGAAGTTCAGCGGATCAAGCCATTGCAAATAGGTGTTTTGACGCGTTGGCCACTCAATATCAATCATTGAAAACCAAGCGGTATCACGATTACGTCCTTTAGTCACCCGATCTTGCCGGAACAACCCCTCATACGTAAATCCGAATCTAAGTGCTGCATTTTTTGAAGGTTGGTTAAGGTCATCACACTTCCATTCCACGCGACGCATACCTTGTTGAAAGCAATCTCTCAACAATAAGAAGATCGCTTCAGTGGCAGCGGGTGTTTGTTTTAATCGGTGCGAAAAGTAAACATTGCCAATCTCGACTGCTGCATGCTGCGCGCGTAGATTTAGCAGTGCAACCCAACCAACCGCCTTGCCCTCCACGACAATCCAATAATGATGAGAAGGTTCAAAGCCAAACTTACACCTCAGATTTTGCTCAAGTTCAACCTCACTTTGTGGTGCTTCATAAGGCAAATACGTCCAACACCTTGCATCAGGCTCTGAATTCACGCATGTCCAGAGCTGCTTGGCATAATCTAAAGTAAATGTATCTTTTTCAATGGGCAGCAAATCGACATAGTTTCCCGTAAGTGTATGGGCTTTAAATTGAATCGGGACAGCGAGCGCTACCGCATCACCCACGGGCTGACCAAATTGATTCGATTTCATTTTTAGTCCTTGAAATGTGTTTTATATGAATATGTTTTTGCATTGAGGATCAAAAAACTTAAGACCAACATGCTAAATAAATATTGTAAGCAGGTAAATCATGTCACCAATTCACAAAGATGGCATCAACAATGTGCCTCTTCATCGATTTAATTTTGGATTTTATTCTTTTAGGCAATGTATTCGATACCAAATTTAGATTAGAATGGCGCATATTTTATTTACTTCTCCTTTCTAAGTAGCGATTATGCGTTACTTACGAAACACTTTCATGCCTTTGAAAATTCGCGTGGCCTAATATTGTAATGAATCAAGCTTTACCTTCTTCAGAAGATCACCTTCCCAATATTCGTGTATTGGATGAATGGCAAGCGTCTATTCCTGAAGATCTTTATATTCCGCCTGCTGCATTTGAAATATTACTCGAACATTTCGAGGGCCCACTCGACTTTTTAATTTACCTGATTCAAAAAAACGGTTTCGATTTATTGCAGGTTGATATTGCCCCAATTGCCACGCAATATTTGGCTTACATGGACGCCATGAAATCGCTGGATATCGAACTGACTGCCGACTATATGGTGATGGCGGCATTACTTGCAGATTTAAAATCGCGCCTTTTGCTTCCAAAACCAACGACGCTCTCTATTGAAAAAGACCCTAAACAAGCGCTGATTGATCGTTTAGAAACCTATTTGCGCGTCAAAAAAGCTGCCGAACGTCTTGGACAGTTTCCTGTTTTGGAGCGTGATACCTTTCATCCGAATGTCGGATTAGGTGTGATTGCGCCGATATATGAAGGCTATGATGTACAAAGCCTTCACGACGCATTGTTTTGTATTTTTAATCGTCCCGAACCAGTGACGCATACCGTTGCACAAGAACCTGTTTTACTTGAAGAGCGTATTGCATATATTGAAGCACAGGTTCAATCGGGTGAGATTTTAAACTTTGTCTCACTGTTAAAGCCACAACAGGGGCGCATGGGCATGGTGGTCACGTTTATGGCCATTTTAGAACTGACGCGCCAGCAAAAAATTAAAATCATCGCTTCTGGTGTAGAGGCACCGCTCGCAATTCAAGGAGCTCAGATATGACCATAGACCAAAGTGCTGCACTGTCTTTTGAAGATATTCATCATGAAGTCTTGTTGCAAATGGAAGCCATTTTGTTTGCAAGTGACGCGCCTGTTTCACTGGCACGTTTAAAAGAAGCATTTAACAATCAATACAGTAAGCAACAGCTTCGGCATTTTCTACAACAACTTGCCGTGTTGCAGCATGGTCGTTCTATTGAATTAATAGAGACTGCTCAAGGTTTTAGGTTTCAGGTTCGCTCAAAATATCGTAATATAATTGCGCAAGTTTGGCCTGAACGTCCAACAAAGTTGTCTCCCTCCCTTCTTGAAACGATTGCGGTGATTGCGTATCACCAGCCTGTGACACGTGCGGATATTGAACAAATACGGGGCGTCTCAAATAACAGTCAGATTTTAAGGCTGCTGTTTGAATGGAACTGGATCAAGGAATCTGGTTTTAGAGACTTGCCCGGAAGACCTGCGTTGTTAATTACAACGCCTCAATTTTTGAATGCGTTTGGCCTAGTCTCACTGGGTCAATTGCCTCCCCTGCAGGATGCCAAGGACGCGTTTATGGGTTTGGATGTACATGCACCCAAATCATAAATCGGTGAACTGTTGACAATTATTTCTAAGGTTATGCTGTCATGAGTGAAAAATTGCAAAAAGTATTAGCGCGAATTGGTTTAGGTTCTCGCAGATATATGGAAGAGGTCATTGCCGCGGGTCGCGTCAGTGTGAATGGCCAAATTGCTCAAGTTGGTGAACGGATTGAACCAGGCGATGAATTAAGGATTGATGGTCGTAAGGTACAATTTCAGATCGAAGACGAAATTCGTCGTCGCGTACTGATCTATTACAAACCAGAAGGTGAAATCTGTTCTCGCAACGATCCAGAACAGCGTCCAACCGTGTTTGATCATTTGCCACAAATCGCCAATGATCGCTGGGTGATGGTGGGACGTCTCGACATCAACAGTACTGGGTTATTATTGTTTACAAACGATGGTGAACTGGCCAACCGCTTGATGCACCCCTCTAATGAAATTGAACGCGAATATGCCGTACGCGTCATGGGTGAAGTGACCCCTCAAATTCGTCAGACCTTACTCAATGGTGTCGTACTTGATGATGGTCCAGCGAAGTTTGAATCTTTTTCTGAGCTCGGTGGTGACGGAATCAACCGTTGGTATCAGGTGGTGGTTAAAGAAGGCCGTAATCGCGAAGTTCGTCGTTTGTTCGAATCTCAAGGGCTTAAAGTCAGCCGCCTGCTTCGTACCCGCTACGGTTCAGTTATTTTACCGCGTGAATTGCGTACTGGCCGCTGGATGGAACTCGACAAAGGCGATATCGATAGCTTAACCAAACTGGTTGAACTCAAACCACGTCAAGGCACTGGCTTATACGGTATGGCAAAACGTCGTACTGAACGTATGGCCGAAAAGCCGATGGCAGCGCGTCGTGGCGGCTATTTACGCCAGCAAAAGCGTGACACCAGCGAAACTGAAAACACACGTGAAGGCGGCATGAAAAATACTCGTCGTCCAGCACCGAACTATCAAAAAGGCTTTAAAAAGTTCTGATTAATTCATTATGTAATAAAAAAGAGTTCACTTTTGTGAACTCTTTTTTATTACATTAATTTTATGATAACTAGTTTACATATTTATAAGTCTATATATAATTCAATAACTATAATTTAACAATAATTAGGATTATGATGAAAAAACTATCTTATTTAACAATTGCCTTCTCTTTAGCTATGCTGACAGGTTGTGGAGGTGGTGGATCAGGCGATTCTGGAGTGGCTTCTAGCGGAAACAGTTCTGAAAACACATCAGGTAGTACTGAATTAAAATGTGATCGCGGTATCTTACTTAATTCCAATTTAACTTCTAAATCAATTTTTGATGATCATCTTTATGTTCTAAATTATCTTAATGTTTACTCCGACATAACAGGAATAGGTAAAAGTGGACTTTATGGAGAAGATATTTCCCGCAATGGGCAGATGCTATATGCAAACTATTTACCAATTTACAATCTAAGTCTTGCTGAAATTGAAACAAATGAAAAAAGCACACCAAGTGACTTCACTCTAAACTCATCAGGACTATTTACAGCTCAACTTTATCAAAAACAAAATAGTGGATGGCCATTGGGTTATGTCACCTCATCAAACAGTAATACACTAACACTAGCATCATTTAACGATAGTTGTAATTTTACAGCAAATAAAATCAATTATTCTTTTGAGACTATAGATTTATCAGGTAAAAGAATTAAGGATATTTTTCCAAGTAATATTTTAACTACTTATCCAACAATAGTAGAATATACTTATATTCACGATCAAGTTGGGAGTATTCTTAAGCGTAAGAATAAGTCTTTAAATAACCTAATGAATAGTACGGATACATTCCCACAAGGTTCAATTATTTATCTTCCAAAATCTGCCATTTATGATGACAACCAGTTTATTTTTTCAGAAAATGATGCTACTAAATTCCAATCACTTGATGAATGGTATAATGCAAGCTATGCTAAAACTTATTACAAATATAAGAAAGATAAAGTTTCAGGTTTAAATGTTATTTACAGCGTTGATAGCAATGGCAATGCAGTATTTAGCTTTGGTGCTGATCCAGGTATTGAAAAAGGTGGAAAAGTCTATGACGGCGAATGGAAGATAAAAGGAGACGTTATTTCACCAACTTACGGTCTACAAAGCAATAATCCATCGAATTACATTGATTATGAAACTCCTAGTGAACATGCATTATTTAACAAAACTGCATATGAGTTCATCTCTACACAAATCCAAACTTATTATAAGTAATATGATCTAAATAATTAATAGAGAAGGCTTTATGCTATCTGATAAAGCCTTCTTTATTTGATTAAAACTGTTATTAAAACTTTGGAATATCAATCCACAGCGCCTCTGTAAAGTGTTGCTGCAAATAATGTTTTAAATAAACTGCCGTATCTTGTGAAATCAGCGGATCTTTGGATTCATCGTTTAGGTTATACGCCAACGCATAGAGTGTGAGTCCGTGTTGCTTGAGCGCTTCAAGACTCAGTAAGGTATGGTTGATACTCCCCAAGCGCCCAGAACTCACTAAAATAACTGGAAATTTTCTCTTCACAATATAATCAATGGTGAGCAACTGATCGGTTAACGGCACCATCAAACCGCCTGCACCTTCAAGCAAGACCGTATCATAGCGTTGCATCAACGTTGCTGTAGCGTGTTCGATTTTATCAAAATCGATCTCACGACCATCGATTTTTGTCGCCAGATGTGGCGATGCTGGATAGCTAAAAATCTCGGGCATGGTCAGCTTTTCAATATCTTCAGGCAACAAGCCGGTTTGCATAATTTCACGATGCTTTTGAATATCTTCAGACAGTTCTTGATTGCCTGTTTGAATGAGCTTTTGCGTGATCACACGCTGGCCTTCGCTGCTCCATTTTTTTGCCAGATAACCCGTGGCAAAGGTTTTCCCAATTTCGGTATCAATACCGCTGACAAAATAAACCGATGCTGTCATGTTATTCTCCGTGCCAAGCAGTAAAGCGGATGATAGGTCAAAGGATACAGACCTTCATTATTTTGAAATTGCTGATAATCCTGATAAAACTTTTGTAAGCTGCCTTTGGTCCAGTGAGGCTGATTACCTTGAGTTGTTCCTGTCACGCCGGTCAGTTTCAGGTGCTTGAGCACTGCCTTAGGAGTATCAAAATACATCTCAAGCAGTTGATCTTCCAGATAGACACATTCAAAGCCAGCACGCTGTAACTGCACTTGCCAATCTTGACGCGACCAATAGCTTAAACCTTGCCCGGTTAATTGCTTAATTTGGGTGAAATTTAATGGAGCAAAACTTGATAGGCACAGCCAAGCGCCGGGTTGTAAGGCATCATGACAGCGCTGTAGCAGTTGGGGCAAATCATGCACCCATTGCACTGCTGAACTAGAAATCACTGCGTCGAGTGCAGTAGGTAAATCGATATGTTCGATGTCGCCTATGCACCATGTGATCGGTTGTTCATCGAGAAAATGCTGTTGTACATCGGCATACAAATCGTTGAGGTACAACCGACTGATCGCAAAATTGGCCAATACATGGTGCGTGAGATTGCCCGAGCCACAACCAATTTCAAAGACATGTGGCAATGCTACTGGACAATATTGTTGCATCAGCTCAGCCAATTTCTGACTAATCGCTTTTTGAACGACTGCTTGCTCGACATAGCTTTGCCCTGCTTTGGCAAAACGCTGTGCTATGCGTGTTTTATCTAATTTCACAAACAGCTCACCAATCGATCAAGATCGTGTAATTGAATCATTGAGGTTAATGAAATGCGTAAGCGTGCGCTATGCTGCGGCACAGTAGGTGGACGTACAGGCATGGCATAAAAACCACAATCTTGCACACGTTTCGACTGATCAACGGCAGCCTGACTTTCGCCCACAATAATTGGCACAATATGGCTACTCGATGGACTACTATACCCCTTTGCAACCACAGCGCGTTGTAAATGCTCGCTGATTGCGGCCAAATGTGTACGTTGCTGCTGTGCATGTAACATCTTCGACCAAACAAAATGTGTCCAAGCGATGCTAATTGGGGGCAAGGCGGTACTAAAAATCAGTGGTCGCATGGTATTAATCAGATAAGTTCGTAAGATCGGATCACAAATCAGATAACCGCCCACTGAAGCCAGTGCTTTGCCAAAAGTCCCGACCAAGCAATCAATCTCTTGAATCACGCCGTATTGTTCTGCACAGCCTAAACCTAATTCTCCCCGAACGCCTATCGCATGGGCTTCATCTACATAGAGCATGGTTTTGCTAAAGCGTTTTTTGATGCTCACCAACGCTTTTAGGTCGGTTTCATCACCATCCATACTAAAAATACTTTCAGTGACAATAATAATCCGATCAAACTGATCATCATCATGATATTGAGTCAGCAGCTTTTCTAAATGAGCTAAATCATTATGACGATAACGAACGTACTTGGCTGATGAAAGCCGAATGCCGTCAATCATACTGGCATGTACCAGCTTATCGGCTAAAATCAAGGTCTTGGCATCGGCCAAAGCAGGCAAAATACCAATATTCATATGATAGCCACTGTTGAACAAAAGCGCGGCTCTGCCACCAAAAGCCTCACTCAAGGTATGTTCAAACTGCTCATACTCAGCAAAATTTCCAGTCAGTAAACGCGAGGAAGAGGAGCTAAAGTAACAGCGCGCTAACGGCTGTAAATCTAAAAATGCTTCACGCAAGGTCAGATCGGCAGCCAAACCCAAATAATCATTTGAAGATAGATTCAACATGCGTTGCCCAGCAATCTCGATATAGGCATCTTGCTGCTGATTTGGCTTAAACTGACGCAGATTCCCGCTTTGCTTTAATTGCTCGAGTTGCTGAGCATAGTGATCAAGCAACGCCATAATGTACTCCCTGTTCCATTTCACGCACCACCTTGATCATATTTTGGAGCAACTGTTCTAACTCATGCGTTGTAATCACATACGGCGGCATTATGTACACCAATTTACCAAATGGCCGAATCCAGATGCCAAGCTCTACAAAGCGCTGCTGTAATTCACGCATGTTGACATTATATTTGAGCTCTACGACACCAATTGCACCCAAAATACGTACATTGGCGACATGGTCTAGCTCCGCAAGCGAGTGAAGCTGCTGCAACTGTGTTTCAATACGGCGAATATTGCTCTGCCAGTCTTGCTCAATCAGCAACTGGGTACTTTTGTATGCCACCGCACACGCCAGTGGATTTCCCATAAATGTAGGCCCATGCATAAATACACCAGCCTCTCCCTGACTGATGACCTCAGCAACATGCTTACTGGTCAAGGTGGCGGCGAGACTCATATAACCACCCGTTAATCCTTTACCTATACACATGATGTCTGGCTCAACCTGAGCATGCTCCCATGCAAAGAGTTTGCCTGTGCGGCCAAATCCTGTCGCAATTTCATCAAAAATGAGTAGTAAATGATATTTATCACAGAGCTGTTTGAGCTGGCGCAAATATTCGGGATGATAAAAGCGCATTCCTCCCGCACCTTGAACAATCGGTTCAATAATAAATGCCGCTAACTCTTGATGATGAGCCTCAAGCATCTGTTCGACCACGTGCATTTCTTCTGGATTCCAGTCTGCATCGAAAGGCGTCTGTGGCGCCGGCACGAAGATACGTTTTGCAAGACTGCTACCAAAAATTTGATGCATACCCGTCACGGGGTCACACACCGACATCGCGTTCCATGTGTCACCATGATAACCAGAGCGCGTTGTAATGAAATTGGTTTTTTGCGATAACCCCTGAGCAGTCCAGTATTGCACGGCCATTTTAAGTGCGACTTCTACCGACACCGACCCAGAATCGGAATAAAAGATTTTATCTAAGCTTGGCGGCGTTATTTTTAACAGGATTTTGCCCAGATTGATGGCAGGATCATGGGTAAAACCACCAAACATGATGTGTGACATCTGATCGAGCTGGTCTTTGGCTGCCTGATTCAATTCAGGATGATTATAGCCATGAATGGTGCACCACCAAGATGACATACCGTCTATTAATTGACGTCCATCATCAAGCTCAATGGTAACACCGTAAGCACGCTTAACCTTAAAAGTTGGCAATGGATTCATCATCGAGGTATACGGATGCCAGATATGTTCCAAATCAAACTGATCCACCACGGATGACTCCTTATTGCTTAAATACTTCAATCGCCACCATGTTAAACCTGCTCGGTTTAGAAATAAATTGCGAGAACCATCATTTCGGCTAAAGCTTAGACCGATGTTTGAATAAATTTTTCAATTTCCTTGCAAGTTTCAATCACTTTCGTAAATGGAAAACTATGCGCAGCATCGTGAAAAGTAATTACTTTAAATTTTTCTGAAGCTAAATACTGCATTTTTTCAACAATTTGGCAAGGAACTAATGCATCTTGCCTTGCAAACACATGAAGTTGATTTCCTGAATAACTTTTTAGTGTATCGACCAGATTGAGTTGTTGCAGGAGTTTTAATCCTTGTTGAAGCAACGAAATAGGTTGTGCCCGTAACAAACTTTGCATAAAAGTCCAATCGTGTTTCGCACTTGTAACGCCTTTGGTGACCAGCAATCCAAATCGCTTGAGGGTACTTGCCGGATCATGCATAAATCCAGCTTTAAACGCTGCAAATGTCTCTTGTGACATGGCACATTCCCAGTTTGACTGTGCAACAAAACATGGATTGCTCGCGAGTGTGATCACGGGCAACGTGTCTCCTGTCTCTTGTTGTAACGCATGAGCCAAAAGCAAGGCAAGTTGGCCGCCTAATGACCAACCTATTATTACATCGGCAGTCATTGCCTGTTGAACCCGATCTTGCATCACAACAGGATCAAATGCATCAAAGATATTCATTAATGTAACCGTGTGACCGCACTGCTGTAATTGCTGTTGAAGCGGCTCAAGTAGCCCTGTTCCACCACCCCAACCTGTAATGAGTAAAATTTGAGCCATTTCAAAACTCTAAGCACAAAATAACAATTTGACCCAGTATAAAAGAGTTATAAACGATGACCATGGCATAATCACATCAACACTACAGCAATCGATCTTCATCACTGCTAAAATACAGGCATTAAAAATAACAATTCTGGTTTATCATGATGAAAACTATCGCTTTATCAATCGCACTGGCACTGGCAGGTACAGTCACAACATCTACGATTGCCGCAAATCCCTTGAGTTCATCCAATCAAGCCGAGAAACAATGGGTCGGCCAGCCTGCCCCTGCATTTAGATTACAGGATCAAAATGGCAAATGGCACAGTTTGAATGACTACAAAGGTAAATGGGTGGTGTTGTATTTCTATCCAAAAGATAATTCTCCGGGCTGTACGCAAGAAGCCAATCAGTTTAAAGCGTTATACCCGCAATTTTTAAAGTCCAATGCTGTGGTGTTAGGCGTGAGCCTAGATGATGTCAAATCACATCAAAAATTTTCGGAAAAATTAGGGCTTAATTTTCCAATCTTAGCCGATAACAACCATGAACTTGCAAGTAAGTTTGGTATTGTACGTAATCTGGGCATTGTAAAAATTGCCAAACGTGAAAGTTTTCTGATCGATCCGAAAGGTACTATTGTGTATCACTACACCAGCGTAGATACCCAGACCCATGCCAATGACGTCTTTAATGATCTTAAACGCTTTCAGGCGAAATAACTGTATTTTAAAGTTATGCGAGGTGGGTACAAAGCCCACCTTGTCTTTATACAATGATAGAGTTGCTACTGATTAGATCTGTATAAAGATCGGTGCTGCTGGTATAAATCTCTAATGATGCATTGCTAGCAGTCGATGTAATCGATGTTGTAGAAGAAGCACCGCTTTGATCTAAAATTTCACTGACCAGTATAGCGACGTCATCACTGCTTGAATCTGTATTTGAAGTTGATGGCTCGCTCTGATCTTGTGCTGAATTGTCAGTTGCTGTTTCATCATCTGATTGAGTCGATGAGGATTCAGATACGACAACGACCGTATTTTCACTGCTATTAGTTGTGTTTGGTGCAGCCTCATTATTATTATTTTCTTCATGATCTTTATCTTTATGATCATGCGCCCAAAGCGCTATACCCCCTGCGGTTAAAGGAACGACTGCCCAAGACCAAACCGGCTCCATCGCCATCCCACCGCCGTGATACATCAATGCATCAGTAGATTCAACACGCTCAAATACCAACTGCGGCTGAGAATTGCCTTGTGCCTCAATAAACTGCACCCAAGTGAGTTTCTGTGATTCATCTTGTAATACTAAGCTGTTCTGATTGGTTGAATGCTCGTTAAAAAACTGATCGATAATGATAATTTCACCATCTTTAAGCTTGATAATCATGCTTGTGCCGTCTTTGACGATTTCATCAATTTGATCCGAAGGTAAATTGGCAACAACTACAGAAGCTTGGTCAAGTTTTAATGAATTGTCTGAAAGCTCTTGCAAGACTTTATGATTTTCTTTACCAATCACACGGATTAAAGGCATTGATCTCCCCCCAATTAGAATTAAATAAATTCAAATAGTTAGATAATATAATTTGAGGTCTATTAAATACTGAAAAATAAAAAAAAGAAAGGGATCGTCGAATAGCGAGATATAGCAATTTAGTTTTGGTTTTTATGAAGAAAAATAAAATAAAAACTCAGCCGGAGCTGAGTTTAAGAGTCTTACATTTGAGACTGAATATAATTTTGAAGGCCCATCAGTTCAATTAAACGAAGCTGTTTTTCAAGCCAATAGGTATGATCTTCTTCGGTATCCGACATTTGCGCACGAAGCATATCACGCGTCACATAGTCAGCTTTTTCTTCACAGAGCTTCACGCCATCAGCAAGTTTCTGGCGAACATGATATTCCAAGGCCAAATCGGCTTTCAAACACGTAACGACATCTGTACCCACCTCAATGTCATCACGATGCATGTTTGGTGTTCCCTCTAGGAACAAAACACGACGAATAATGGCATCGGCGTGCGAAGCTTCTTCTTGCATCTCGTGATCGATACGCTCGTAAATTTTACTCAAACCCCAGTCTTCATACATTCTGGAGTGAATTAGATATTGATCACGAGCAGCCAGTTCGCCACCGATCAACATGTTGAGATAGTCTATGACTTCTGGATTGCCACGCATTTCAATTCTCCCGTATTCTTTACTTATTATGCGCAAACCCCAGATGAATTGCAAAGCTTTTTACACCTTAACCCACTGATTTTTATAAAATTAAAATGATAAACATACGCATTTACAGTTCGAATTATCCTATTTTGTTGATTGAAATGAGTGGTTTGCGATCATTTTCTAGCAAAAATTTAAGTGGTTAACCTAGGCCTTAGAGCGTTTATCTTTTTGTAACAAAACACAAAATAATCCATTTTATGTATCTTTAATAATTATTTTAAAATCAAAACTGCATTAAACAGCAAAGCCAGCTAATATGCTTCAAATACCTTCATTTCACTTGCCAAAACGATGATAAAAATGCAAAAAAATACTCCGATTCTTGTCACAGGTGCGACTGGATATGTCGCTGGTTGGATTATCGAGCGACTATTAGGTCAAGGCTTTACAGTTCATGCCACTGTAAGAGATCCATCCCAGACTCAAAAACTTCAACATCTCGTAGACATTGCAGAAAAATCTTCTGGGCAAATTCATTTTTTTAAAGCAGATCTTCTCGATCAAGGTGCTTTCGATACAGCGATGCAGAGCTGCGAAATCGTGATTCATACCGCATCGCCCTTTGTGATTACCAATTACAAAGATGCCGTAAAAGATATTATCGAGCCAGCAGTAAAAGGCACTGAAAATGTGCTTGAGTCGGTCAATCGTACAGCCTCGGTGAAACGCGTCGTGGTGACCTCAAGTATTGCCGCTACCTATGGTGATGCCATCGAAATTAAACAAACGCCACATAACGCATTTGATGAAAGCTGCTGGAATACAACCAGTAGCGAAACCCATCAGCCTTACTCTTATTCTAAGGTTGCTGCCGAACGTAAAGCATGGGAAATGGCTGAACAACAAGATCGCTGGTCTTTGGTATGTATCAATCCGGCATTGGTGATGGGGCCTTCTCTGACCGCTTCTAGCCAGTCAGGAAGTATTGAGTTACTACAACAGTTTGCCAACGGTGTGACCTTGTTTGGTGTTCCGCCTATGTGGAACGGTATCGTCGATGTACGCGATGTAGCCGATGCACATGTGGCTGCTGCACTCAATGATGATGCACACGGACGATATATTGTTTCTGGCGGAAGTTTAAGCCTTTTGGAAATGGGTAAAGCACTGACGCAGTGTTTTGGTTATCGCTTTCCATTTCCGCATTTTACTGTGCCTAAAAAAGCATTTTCGCTGATTGGGCCATTGCTTGGATACTCTCGTGAATTCATCAAACTGAATATGGGCTATCCAATATATTTTGATGCAACACGAAGTCAAAAAGAACTCGGAATTCGCTATCGCAACATAGAAGCAAGTGTCTGTGAACATTTTCAGCAATTACTTGACGATGGTGTCATTAAAAAACGAATCTAATTTTTCGAATAAGCAAAAAGTAGTCATACCTCGTTTTGGCAAAAAAGGCAGTCTTTGGACTGCCTTTTTTAATAATGCTTGTTTTAATGATGCTCGAATCAATCATCCAATATAGATTCAAGAGCCATAAGCGGTGAGATACCTTTAAGCGTTGTATTGCGCTAAAAATGCTAAAAACTCATCTTCATTCATCACTCGAACTTGCAGTTTTTCTGCTTTGTCGAGTTTACTACCCGCTTTCTCACCCGCCACAACACATTTGGTTTTACTCGATACACTTCCGCTCACACGCGCACCCAATGCCTGCAAGCGCTGTGTGGCTTCGTCACGACCCATGGTACTTAACGTCCCCGTAACCACCCAGCTTTCACCATTGAGTGGCTGACGTGTCGGAGCAATCGGTGCATCCCAGTGAATTCCCGCTGCCAGTAGGCGTTCAATAACTTCGACATTGTGCTCTGCCAAAAAGAAATCGTAGATCCATTCTGCGGTAATATCACCGACATCTGGCGTTTTTTTCAGCATGTCGACATCGGCCTGTTTCAAGGCATCCAGTGTCTGGAAGGTATTGGCCAGCATTCGGGCCGTTGTTTCGCCCACACCTCGAATACCGAGTGCATAGATAAAACGTGCCAATGTGGTTTTTTTACTGGCTTCAATTGCATCGATCAGGTTTTGTACAGATTTCTCACCCATTTTTTCAATCGTGAGCAATTTTTCACGGTGTTCATGCAAATGGTAAATGTCTGCAACATCTTTAAGTAAATCAAGATGCAGCAATGACTCCACCCAACGATCTCCCAAGCCTTCAATGTCCATGGCTTTACGTGATACAAAATGACGAATGGCCTCGATACGCTGTGCGGCGCAGTACAAACCACCCGAACAACGCGCCAGTGCTTCACCTTCAGGCATCACCACAGGGGATGAACATACCGGGCATTGTGCTGGTAATTGTACTTCAACTGCATTTTCAGGGCGAAATTCTGGCCAGACTTTCTCCACCTTTGGAATCACATCTCCACTACGATATACACTGACCCGATCGCCAATACGCACATCTAAACGGTGAATTTCACCGATATTATGCAGTGTCACGTTAGATACCGTCACGCCACCCACCAAAACAGGCGTCAGACGTGCCACTGGCGTCAGTGTTCCAGTACGCCCAACCTGCCAGTCAATATTTTCGACTGTGGTCATGGCAACTTCTGCAGGAAACTTATAGGCGGTGGCCCAGCGCGGCTCACGGCTTAAAAAGCCCAGTTGCTGCTGCTGTTTCAGATCATCGACTTTGATGACCATACCATCAATTTCAACTGCCAGTTGAGGCCGCTCTTGCTGTATTTGCTCGTAGCGCTGCTGGACTTCCTGAATCGATGAACATAGAAACTGACGCTCGGCAATCTCAAAACCCAGCGCTGTTAACCATTGCAAGCTTTCATGCATACTGGCCAAGCCATGTGCAGGCTCACACTGTGCAATACCATAAGCATAAAATGCCAAGGGACGCGACGCTGCAATACTCGGATCAAGCTGTCGTAAACTTCCAGCTGCGGCATTACGCGGGTTTGCAAATGTTTTTTCACCCTTAGCCTCGTTGGCCGCATTTAAACGTTCAAAACCGAGCTTTGGCATCAAAACCTCACCACGCACTTCTAAGAAGCGCGGAACAGGCTGTGAGCTATGATGTAAATGTTTCGGTAAATTGCGAATGGTTTTCACGTTTTGGGTAATGTCTTCACCTGTTTCACCATCGCCACGTGTGACCCCACGCACCAGCTTTCCGTCTTCATACCAAAGTGAAATCGCCAGACCATCCAGCTTTAGCTCGACATCATACTGAATCTGTTGATTGGGCAAGCGCTCTTCAATCCGGCGTGCAAAAGCAAATAAATCTTCTTGATTAAATACATTCCCCAGCGACAGCATCGGAACTGTATGCGTTACGGTTTGAAATTTTGTTAATGCCTGCCCACCCACGCGATTGGTGGGTGTATCTGCCTGTACCAGATCAGGATGATCGGTCTCAAGTGCTTTAAGCTGATGAAACAACTGGTCATATTCGTTATCGGTAATGGTGGGTTGATCCATCACGTAATAAGCATGATTGTGTTTTGCGATTAATTGAATCAGCTGCCGCATCTGCGCAACAATATCAGCAGGTTGCATCATAAAATTTCACCATATAAAAGGGCGGAAACATCCGCCCTCAATTTTGTCGTATTGCTTATCAGTATAAAAGATTTTTAGCTTAAACTGATGCCTGTGATGAACGATAGTCAATCACATGATGACGCCAGTGTTCTTTCAACTGTGGTGTCAGTTCATTGTTGTTTTCATCATACACTTTACCGTCAATTTCTCGGGCAACCAGACCTGCAATACTTGCCATCATGTCAAAGCCAGTGAGCGCATTGTTATGCGGCAGTGCCAAGAAAAAAGCCAAACCTTGTACTTGCTCGACCGATAATGCTTCAAGATCAAAACCTGCCGGACCGTTATCGGTCATGCGAAGTACAGAGAACATGAGCGGGCTTGGTTCATCGGTTTTTTCATAACGATGAAAGCAAGAGAGTTCACCAAAACGTAAACCATATTTCAGCAATACTTTTAGCGTTTTATCGCCCGAAAGCGCACGGCGCGGATTTGGATAAACATTCAGTGCCAAAATTTGTTCCGCTGTAGCTAAAGCACTTTCGTCATCAAACTGTTGTTGCTGAGATAAATGCACATCAAGAAGGCTACTTTCGCCGTCAAATTCTGCAATTTCAACCGTTGCAACATCTGGATTAAGCTTAAGTTCAGCCTCCTTAGGCTCTGGCTGAGTTTCAGGTTTCACCGCAGATTCAGTCACTGGTGTTGTGGCGGTAGATTCTGTATTAAGCGGCTGGAGCATCACGACATCGGACTGTGTGGCAGCTGGAGCAGCAGACGCTGGTTCTGCTGGATTTGCTTCGGTCGCTACAGACGCAGATTTTGGATCATCTTGCTCATCTGGAATCGCCTGCAATGTAGGCTCTTTACGCTCGTTTTGTTCAAGCGCCTGAGCTGGAAGCTGATCTCGCACATGACGCGGAATGATCGGCTGATTACTTTGAGAGTCAATGTGTAATTCACTTTCGAGAGAAGGTTCAGCGGGTGTTGATCTTTTAAGCAGTAGTTTTAACCCAATAATCATGATGATCACGGCTACAACAATACCCACAATCGTGGTGACTTCCATACTATGACTCCGTAACTAACCCGTATTCTTTTGCTTCTTCCAAATTAACGGTAACTAATTTAGAGGTGCCCGGTTCTGGCATGGTGACCCCCAGTAAATCAGTTGCCATTGTCATTGCAAGTTTATTATGTGTAATGTAAATGAATTGCACGTGCTCAGATAGTTCTTTTACCAAATTACAAAAGCGTTGTACATTGGCGTCATCTAGCGGTGCATCCACTTCGTCCAGCACACAAAAAGGCGCCGGATTTAATCGAAAAATTGCAAATACCAATGCCAAAGCGGTTAATGCTTTTTCACCGCCGGAAAGCAGCGCCAGCGAACTGTTACGCTTACCTGGTGGTCGTGCCATTAGTTTTACACCCGATTGCCAGTCATCTTCAAGACTTAATGCAGCCTCGCCGCCATTAAATACCTTTGGAAACAGATCTTGTAGTTCATGATTGACCCGATCAAATGTGGTCATAAACAGTTTACGGGTTTCCAAATCAATGCTTTTCATGGCATCTTTGAGCTGATTGACCGTGTTTTCCAAATCTTGCATCTGATGATTCAATTCATCAAAACGTGCAGAAACCTCTTCATACTCTTGAGAGGCTGCCAAATTGACTGCACCGAGTTTTTCAAACTGCTTGAGGGTTTTATCGAGCCGTTGCTGATGCGACTCAAGATCAATTTTTAGGCCGGTACATGTTTGTGCATTGAGCGCCTCAAGCTGTTCTTGATAGTGCGCCAAATCCGATTTTGTGGCCTGCCATGCCAAACGTTTTTGTTCCAGCGCAGCACGGATCTTCTCATCTTTTTGCTCAGTATCATGGCGCTGCTCAGTCAGTGTCTGCTGTTTTTCCTGAACATGATTCAGCTCTAGTTGCCACTCTTTCCACTGCTTTTGCAGGGCTTCAGTTTTTTGAAACTGCTCGGAAAACTCGGTTTCTAACGCGGGCAGCTCCAGTTGTACCGGATCGACAAATTTTTTCGCCTGCTCCATTTGTGCCACAATCTGCTGCATTTGCGTTTTTAAAAACGATAGATCTTTTTCAAGTAGCTCAATTTGCTGCTGGGTCTGTGCCAACTGACGACTGCATAACTCACGTGTTTGCTGATGCTGCTGTAATTGCTCAAATGCCTGCTCTTTTTGCTCGGTAAGCGTTTCCCACTCGAGTTGCTGAATTTTATATTGCGGCAAATGTGCATCTAATTTTAACTGTAGAGCGTGCAAGTCGATCTCCAGATCATCACGCTGCATGGCATCTTCTTCAAGCTGCTGCTCAAGTTGAGTTAGCTGTTGCTGTAGTTGCTGTTGTTGCAGCACATACGCTTGTGCGGAAGCATGTTGGCGTGCAATTTCAAGCTCAGTTTTTTGCACAAGCGGCCGTAGATCTTTGAGTTCACGCTGAATCTGATGCATGTTTTGCTGCTGCATCTCACATTGTTGCTCAAGCGTTTGCCACACGTTGATCAGCGTTTCACGCTGAGCGATACATTGCGGTAATTCATGGGCTATTTCTTCGAGCCGAATACGGTGACTGAGCATGCCACTGCTCTGACTTTGATGGTCATAATCTAGACCAATCATCCAGTCTCTGGCCACATGATAACCGTCGAGCGTCAATAAACTTTGCCCCACACTCAATGAGGATTGCAAAGCTAATGCAGCATCTAATGTGTCAATGATCCAGATATCATTCCAAAGTGAGAGCTGGGGTGCTTCAATCCAGTCTGCCAAAGCGACCAAGTTGGCAAATGATCTCTGCGGCGCCATAGTTGCCGGACGAACCTGACGGGCAATTTCACTTTGAAAGGGTTGATGCTGATCTAAATAATGCGCGTCCATCCAGCGGTTATACAGTTTCTCGATCAAACTAGCGTAAGAACGCCCCGCTTCTTTGAGTTGTAATATTTGTAAAAGTTGCGTGCTACCTACCTGAGATTTACTACTTTGCTTGGTTACCAGTTGTTGCAGATTTTTCTGCTCTGTTTGCAACACCTTGATTTGTGTTTCAAGCGGATCGAGCTGGGCTTTTTGCTGCGCCTGTTGCGCGTGCAACTGTGTAAGTACAGCATTTAGCTCATCTCGTTTTTGCTCAAGCACGAAAACCTCATGCTGCTGCTGTTCAAGTGCATGCTGTAATTCACGTTGTGCGTCATCTTGCACCTGTGATGAAATATGCGCAAGCTGCTGCTGTAAGGTCTGTTTTTGCTGCTGGGTACGATCAATCGATTTTCCCAGTTGCTCCATTTGAGCTGTCATTTGAGACTTTTGCTGTTGATACTTTTCAATCTGGGCTTTGAGTTGCTCAAATTGCGATTGAATCTGTACATGCTGTGTCTGTAAATCGGCATAACGCTGCTCAGCCTGTTGTGTATCGGCTTCAGCTTGATGCCAGTCAGTATTTTGCTGTTCTATCTGTTCATGTAAATGTTCAAGTTGAATATCACTCAGCTGGATACGCTCTTTGGTTTGCACTTTTTGTTGCTCAAGTTGGCCAAGCGTTACGCTATTTTGCTGAAACAAACTCTGTTTTTGTTCGAGCACCATTTTAAGCTCAGCACATTTTTTTTCGGCAGTTTGCCATTCGGTTTGCAGGGGTGTCGATTGTTGAATTAAGCGCTGAAACAAGGCACTGGTCGATTCAAGATCATGTTCGATGGTATTGAGTTCTGAACGAATCAGTTTAAATTCTTCGCCTAATACGTTCATCTGCACAGTATATTCTTGTTGTAGGTGCAGGCTTTGTTCAGATTGAAAGGATAAAATTTCAATTTTGAGCGTTTTGATCTCTTGTTCTAGCGTTTTATATTGAATAGCTGCTTCGGCCTGACGCTTAAGCGTTTTGAGCTGGCTTTTTAACTCAAGTGCAATATCGTCCAGCCGTGCCAAGTTCTGCTCGGTATGTTCAAGATGTTGAAGCGTTTCACGGCGGCGTGCCTGATAACGTGAGACACCTGCGGCTTCTTCAATAAATACACGCATTTCTTCGGGTTTGGCATCAATCAGGCGGTTGATCATGCCCTGCTCGATGACAGCATAGGAACGCGGCCCAAGGCCTGTTCCCAAGAAAATATCGGTAATATCACGACGACGACAGCGCGTACCATTTAAAAAGTATTCGGACTTTCCATCGCGATTCACCTGACGGCGTACTGCAAGCTCCGAATAGGCATTGTAGGTGCCGCCTAATTTTCCGTAGGTGTTTTCAAAACGTAATTCGACACTGGCCATTCCCACAGGTTTACGTTTTGCCGTTCCGGTAAAAATCACATCCTGCATGCTGCCACCACGCAATTGACGGGCATTGGATTCGCCCATCACCCAGCGTATGGCATCGATTACATTGGATTTACCGCAACCATTGGGCCCCACAACCGCTGTACGGTTGGCTTTAAAGTGCAAAGTGGCACTATCAGCAAAAGATTTGAAGCCCGCAAGTTTTAAACTGCTTAAACGCATAGTGTCTCAATCAATCCAGAAATATGATGTCTATTATTTATACATGCCTCAATGCAGGCACATATCTCATCATCTGGTGTGGATACTTGAAACGATTAGCGCGTCGAAGAGCGACGTGAACGGCGCGCCCATGCCAGTTCGATCTGTTTCATGCGCGTCAAGGAGTCCAACACCAAGTTACGCAAGTGTCGGCAAAAATCTTCCATAAATAAAGTGGCTTGATGTGATTTTCGGATTAAAATTGCATCAATCACTAGCTTAAACAGCGCAAAAGCCTCCTGTAACTCGCGTCGGGAGGTATTTAAGGTTAAAAAATAACTACGGCGCAACGAGGGCAACAGCTCTTTATAAAATTTCATTAAATAGGGATTTCCCACGATATCGTGCTGGGCAGCCAAATAGTCAAAAATGCCATCGTAAAATTTTTCGGTGTCACCTGCTTTAACTTGCTCTTCAAGTTGCACAAGCAAATGTTGTAATTGCTCTGCTTCATGTCCGCGCCAGCTTTCACTCAGGCGCTGCACAATGTGCCCCAGTACCAACACACTGCTGTCAAATAAAGCTTTGACTTGCTGTGAAGACATTTCGGACACGATCGCACCGCGACGCGGAAAGATATCAATCAGATGCGTACGCTCAAGCAGCAACAAAGCCTCACGCACTGAGCCACGACTCACGTC
The DNA here is from genome assembly GCF_029967895.1 of Acinetobacter sp. V89_7. Taxonomy (NCBI): domain Bacteria; kingdom Pseudomonadati; phylum Pseudomonadota; class Gammaproteobacteria; order Moraxellales; family Moraxellaceae; genus Acinetobacter; species Acinetobacter sp. V89_7. Next base: position 183,732 of record NZ_JASCAJ010000025.1, on the reverse strand, counting down.
AAGCTCTTTAGCAATGCGAAGCTCCTGAATACGCTCACCTTCGACCAATTCCCCTACAATAATTTGCTCACCGATCCGTCGTGCAATGTGTTCTGAAAGACTGTCTACGTCATCAAGATTCATGGCTCACCTTTTTTCATTTTTTATTGGACGCACTTGTGCCAATCCTGCATGGTGTTTATTGTTTTTAACTGATTTGAATCTAATATTGCTATGTCTTTGTCTAACAATTTTATTGCATTTTAAGCCAATTGCCGTCTTTTACAGGATGACTGTTCATTTCCGCATACTCTGCGCCATTTAAAAAAGATCAATCAACTGGCTCAGGTTTAATTAAGATAAGCCTTGATAAATAAAGTAAATGCCTACCGTGGTCAATAAGCAAGCAAAACATTTTTTTAACATGGCAGGCGATAACTGATGTGCCACACGAGCCCCCAATTTGGCAGTGATAAAGCTCATGATACTGATGCCCGTAAACGCATAGAGATGAATATAGCCAATTGCATTCGGAACAGAAACGTGCTGTTGATAACCAAACCACATAAAGCCAAGTGCCCCCGCAACGGCAATCGGTAAGCCACAGGCAGCCGAAGTAGCAACTGCCTGCTGCATCACCACGCCATTTTTATTCAAATAAGGTACGGTCAGGCTGCCACCGCCAATTCCGAAAATAGCGGAAGCCACACCGATGCCTCCCCCTGCCAGAATTTGCATGGCGCGCGACGGCAAAGATTGTGTCTGGTCAACCACAGTATGAGCGCCTTTAAACATTTTAAATGCTACCCAAATTGCAAAGCTGCCAATAATCAGTTGCAGATGCGGACCAGACAATAGATCAGCAATTCCCGCTCCAATCAATGATCCGATCACCAGCCCAGGCGCCATATTTTTAAATACATGCCAGAGTACCGCACCTTTTTTATGATGTGCCATCACAGAGCTGATCGAGGTCACAATAATGGTCGCCAGAGACGTACCCACCGCCATGTGCATGATCACGGTAGGATCATACTGAAGCTGATGAAACACCACGTATAAAATTGGAATAATAATTAACCCACCACCTACACCAAATAAGCCTGCGGCAAATCCAGCGATTGCACCAATAGCCAGATATATGATTAACTCCATAAATAATTTTCCACTTTTCTCAGATTCAACATGGATTTAGAGACACGTATACTCAGACAACGTCTTTTAGACGCACAGCAACTGCCAGAAATTCTTCTTCTCAAAGAAAGCACCACATCGACCAACGATGATGTGCGTGAGCTTGCGCAAAAAAATGTTGCAACTGCATTGGTGTGCAGCCAGATTCAGACCCAAGGACGGGGCCAGCACCAGCGCGAATGGATTTCACCCAAAGGTAACATTTATTTAAGCACACTGGTCAATACTCAAACAACGCTTGATGGCCGTCTGGCGCTTGAAATTGCATTAAATATCTTACAAATGCCAGCTTTAAGCGAGCTTAAATTACAGGTGAAGTGGCCGAATGATTTATATAGCCTACAAGGAAAATGGGGAGGTATTCTGGTCGAGCCGTTATCACCTCATCAGGCGATTGTTGGCGTAGGCATGAATCTGGTCACACCCATGCAGTTGCCGACTGATCAGGCAGTTACTTCGCTGAGCGATTTGGGGCTACTTCAGGCAGACCGGACGGAGCTGATTGCGCAGCTCTACCTTGCTATTCAAAATGCCAAGGACTGGTTTGATCATGGCTGCTATAACCTCGACCAGCGATTTAACCATTATGCTGCCTTTATGCACCAGGCCATCCGTTTTGAGCATCATCAGGGTCACACTACGGGTAGTTTTGAAGGTATTAACAGCGAAGGTGCGGTGATGGTGCATGATCAAGAGGGCCTGAAGCATTTTTATCAAGGTCGTATGCGTCTGATTCAGCATGAAGATGGATCGGCACTATGAAACAGTTATGGCTCGATATCGGCAACACCCGATTAAAATACTGGATCACTCAAAACGGTGAGACGATTGAACATGCTGCCGAGTTGCATTTGCAATCACCTGCGGATTTACTGCTCGGCCTTATCCAGCACTTTAATCATCAGAAAATTCAGCGTGTCGGTGTATCATCGGTACTCGATGCAGAAAATAATGCCCGTATCCAGCAAATTCTCGCCCGATTAAATATTCCGATTATCATGGCTCAAGTGCATGCCGAGTACGCGCAACTCAAATGTGGCTACGAGCAACCTGCCCAGCTTGGAATTGATCGTTGGCTACAAGTTCTGGCGGTTGCCCAGCCTGATCGAAATGTATGTGTGATTGGCTGCGGCACCGCTCTGACGATCGATTTGGTTCAAGGCCACCAGCATTTGGGTGGCTATATTCTGCCGAATTTATATTTGCAGCGTGATGCGCTGATTCAAAATACCAAAGGCATTAAAATTCCAGATTCTGCCTTTGATGATCTTGATCCGGGACACAACACCATAGATGCCGTACATCACGGAATTTTACTGGGATTGGTCAGTACAATTGAAGCCATTATGCAGCGTACACCGCAGCAATTGGTTTTAACGGGTGGCGATGCGCCTTTATTTGCCAAGTTCTTGCAGCATTATTCCCCGCAAATCGAATCTGATCTTTTACTCAAAGGCTTACAGCATTATCTACAGTATCAGCCCGCTTGTACCTAAAGCATAAAAAAGGCGCCGTAGCGCCTTTTTTATGCTGTTTAAGCTTATTTCTTGTCGTCTTTTCCGCCAAACAATGGCCCGACACCACCGCCACCGCCAAACTGCTTTTGCAGATTGCCGAATGACCGCATCATTTTGCTCATGCCAGACGGATTGGCAAATTTTTTCATCATTTTTGCCATCTGACTGTGCTGTTTAAGCAATTTATTGATTTCAGAAACATCCATACCACAACCAGCCGCAATACGTTTTTTACGGCTTGGATTGATAATATCTGGATTTTTACGCTCTTTAGGCGTCATCGACTGAATAATGGCTTCCATTTTCTTGACTTGCTTTTCAGGATTGGCCTGCTCAATCGCCTGCTGGATACCTGAATTGCTCATGCCTGGAAGTTTATCCAGAAAGCCCATCATGCCGCCCATTTTTTTCATCTGTTCAAATTGCATGAGCATGTCTTCCAAATTGAAAGTACCGCCCTTTTGCAATTTTTTCGCCATTTTTTCGGCTTTTTCTTTGTCGATTTTGCGCTCGACTTCTTCCACCAGTGACAAAACGTCACCCATGCCAAGAATACGCTGTGCGATACGTTCAGGATGGAACGGCTCGAGAGCATCGAGCTTCTCGCCCATACCCAAGAACTTAATCGGTTTACCAGTAATTGCACGAACAGAAAGTGCTGCACCACCGCGTGCATCACCGTCGGTTTTGGTCAAAATCACACCCGTCAACGGTAAAGCATCGTTAAATGCTTTCGCAGTATTGGCAGCATCCTGACCAGTCATGGCATCGACCACAAACAAGGTTTCTGTCGGTTTGATCGAGGCATGTAATGCTTTAATTTCGCCCATCATGTCTTCATCGACATGTAAACGACCTGCGGTATCGACAATCAGTACATCGGCAAACTGAATTTTGGCTTGCTCAATGGCACGGTTGGCAATATCAATCGGCTTCTCATTGGCATTCGATTCAAAAAAGATCGCGCCAACTTCGCCCGCTACCGTCTGTAGCTGCTTGATCGCAGCCGGACGATATACGTCGGCAGATACCATCGCGACTTTTTTCTTTTGGCGTTCTTGTAAAAAACGTGCAAGCTTTGCAGCCGTGGTGGTTTTACCCGCACCTTGCAAACCGGCAAGTAACACCACCACGGGTGGTTTTGCCGCAAGATCGAGGCTTTCATTGGCCTCACCCATCATTTTGGTCAGTTCGTCATGCACAATTTTGACGAATGCCTGCCCAGGGGAAAGCTGAGTCATCACTTCCTGACCCAATGCCTGTTCCTTAACTTTCGCGATAAATTCACGAGTTACAGGTAACGCAACATCAGCTTCAAGAAGTGCCATACGTACTTCACGTAAGGTATCTTTAATATTGTCTTCGGTTAGCTGCCCTGAGCCAGTAACATTTCTTAAACTCTGCGTGAGTCGTTCTGTTAAGGTATCAAACATTGCAAAATCCGCTAAAAATGGCCAGTTGCAAAAAAATCTTTCTCAAAATAGAAAATTTATGCATAAGATGCTATAGGATACTGTAGTTCGCCGCGAATTTATATCTCATCTAGATGAATATTCTAAATCCCGAAAAAGGTTTGACATGATCAGTCTTCCGTTGGTTTATACCATTTTGGCACTTATTGCGTATACGACCTCATTCTGGTATCTGTTTATGCACTTGATGTCAAAACATAATCCCAACTCTTGGCTTATTGGCAGTGTGGTCAGTTTAGGTTTGGCATTGCATGCAGCTGTTTTATATAACAGTATGCTAACTCCGCTGGGAATCAATTACGACGTATTTAACCTTATTTCATTTACTTCAGGTCTCATGCTACTCATGAGTCTGATTTTTAGTACGTTTCGGCCTATTTTGGCACTGAATCTGATCGGAATTCCCGTGGCAGCCACGGGCCTTATTTTAGGCTATGCGTTTAGTCGACCAGATCAGTTCATTGAAAGGCACAGCCTCGGTCTAGACCTACATATTATCTTGTCTCTATCTGCCTATGCTGTACTGCTGATGGCAACCATTCATGCAATTTTGCTTTGGTTTCAAGATCGCGAACTCAAAAAGAAGCAAAAACATCGCTTCTGGGTGAATCTATTGCCTCCGTTTCAGGCCATGGAATCCTTGTTATTCGATTTGCTGCGTACTGGTTTTGTGCTTTTAACCGTCGCGCTGGCTTTTGGCTTTTTTACCGTTGAAAATTTCTTGGGCCAGCATCTGGCTCACAAGACCGTGTTTAGCATAATTTCATGGATCATCTATGGCGCTCTCTTGATTGGTCATGCAAAATTTGGCTGGCGAGGCCAAAAAGCCATTCGCTTTACCCTGATCGGCTTTATTTTACTTGCCATCGGATTTATTGGCAGCAAAATGATTTTAGAGCTCATTCTCGGTATTTGATGCTTGCTGTTTTAAGCCACATGTCATGACTGGACATCGCCTGTAAAAATGCGTATAACGCTCTGGTTTATTCAAACCAGTCAGGGTATATACGTTGAAACTCATTCTTGCACCAATGGAAGGTTTAACCGATCCGATCATGCGTGATGTGCTCACTCATGTTGGCCGCTTTGACTGGTGCGTAACCGAGTTTATCCGTGTTACCGATAGCGTATTGCCCGACCATGTGTATTACAGCTATTGCCCAGAGCTTAAAAATAACGGTAAAACTGCGGCTGGTACGCCAGTTCATGTGCAGTTTCTGGGGAATAATCCGGATATGCTGGCAGCCAATGCTGAAAAAGTGGTGGCCTTGGGCGCACCTGCCATCGATCTGAATTTTGGCTGCCCAGCCAAAACCGTAAACCGACATCGTGGTGGATCAGTTCTACTCGATGAACCCGATGTGGTCCATGAACTGGTCAAGGCGGTGCGCGATGCTGTACCTGCTCATATTCCGGTCTCTGCAAAAATGCGCCTGGGTTACCTCGATGAAAACCACACGATGGACAACGCCTATGCGATACAAGCCGCAGGCGCGAGCTGGCTGACGGTACATGCGCGAACCAAAGCAGATGGCTATACGCCACCAGCTTATTGGGAAAAAATTCAGCCAATTCAGGCCGCACTTGATATTCAAGTAATTGCCAATGGTGAGATCTGGAACAACCAAGATGCCAAAGCCTGTCAAGCCCAATCACAGTGTGAGGACTTAATGTTGGGCCGTGGCGCAGTGACAACGCCTGACCTTACCCTATGTATTCGAGAAAACTCAGACCAGCCACTCATGACATGGTCAGATCTGGTGGTGCTGCAACAACGCTTTTTGAGTGGTCAATTCAAAACCGAAGTGGGAATGATTGGCCGCTATAAGCAGTGGTTGGGCATGATGACCAAGGCCTACCCTGAAGCAAAAAGTTTATGGGATGAGGTCAAGCGTATTAAACAGCTTGATGAGATTCTCCTTAAACTTGAGAAAGTCCAATGATTAAGTTCATTGCGATTTGATGGATTGAACTAGCTACACAATTCAATCTACGAAAATCCATAATGATTTCATAGTCCGGCCCCGTCTTGCACACAAGTTGATCAAATATAGATCATAAATGATGCGTAAAGCGAAAAATTTATACTAATTGGTTCATTTCCAGCATTTACACGCCTGTGAATTGTGTTATTTTTGTACCACGGAGTAACTTTTTGATTTTCGGCATTTAGATCGAAAGGAAAAAGTTTAAACATCAGTTCCATGAAGGAACACCATAATAAAACATTGATGTTCAAGGGAAAATACAATGAAATTAAAACACTTAAGTACGGCTGTATTACTTGCAAGCTTACCACTGACTGGCGCCTTTGCAGCAGCGCTAGACCGTTCGGGTCAGTCTATGTCGGGATTCTTGCAACCAGGAAATTATTTTGAAGCAGGCATTTCTATTCTAGATCCAGATGTTTCGGGTAAAGAAGCAGGAAGCAGCACCACACGTCGTAACATTGGTGACATGGCGGAAGATTATTATTTCCCAAGCGCGGTGCTCAAACTACAAGTGGCCGATCATTTTTCATTTGGTTTACTTTACGATCAACCCTTCGGAGCCAAAGCAGAATATTCTGGCAATAATGTGTTCGTATCGAATCCGGGTACCGACTCTGTTTTATCAGCCAAAGCAATTGATGATATTGTCACCAGCCGAGCTGAGGCAGCATTAAAAGCACAAAACATTCCCATCACAGATCAAACACGCGCAGTAGCTAGAGCGCAAGTTTTAGCTAGCCCTCAGTTTCAACAGCTTGCTGGTGCATTGACTGCAGCAGGTGGATTCTTAGGTCGTGGTGCCACTCAAGTTGAGGTTGACTCACAAAATTTAGCCTTTGTTTTTGGCTTTCAACCCAACCAAAACTGGAATTTCTATGCAGGCCCTGTCTATCAAACAGTTAAGGGGAACGTAAAACTGAGAGGTCAAGCCTACAGCCTGTATAATGGCTACGATGCCAATATTAAAGAAACCAGTGGCGTAGGCTGGCTAGCTGGTCTTGCTTACCAAATTCCAGATATTGCCTTAAAGACATCTTTGACCTATCGCTCTGAAATTGATCACGATGTCAATATTGATGAAAATCTATCATTACTCAGCTTTCCAGCTTTAACAACTGTGCTTTCAGGTTTGGGTGTATCTGGTTCACAACTAGCAGCAATCAATAGCAATGGTAAAACCACGATTACTACACCTCAATCGGTGAACCTTGATTTTCAAACCGGAATCATGGCCAATACCGTTGCATTTGCCAATGTACGCTGGGTCAACTGGAAGGATTTTTCAATTCAACCTTACAAATTCGGCAAAGTATCCGAAGCAGTTGGTCCGCTGATTAGTCGCCCAAATGGTTTTAATCTGGTTGAATACTCAGATGACCAGTGGTCTGCCAATGTCGGTGTGGGTCGCAAGCTTAATGAGCAGTGGGCCGGCAACGTTTCTGTCGGCTGGGATTCAGGTGCTGGAAATCCGGTCACTACACTTGGGCCAACTGAAGGCTACTGGAATGTCGGATTGGGTGTGCAATATAGCCCACAACCGAATTACTTTATTGCAGGCGGGGTAAAATACTTCTGGCTGGGTGATGCCAAAGCACAGACGGGTGCACAGGCTGGAAGCAGCGACTATGTAGCAGAGTTCAGTGATAATCATGCTATTGCCTATGGCATGAAAATTGGCTACAAGTTCTAAGCACGAATCAAATAAAAAAGGCGCATCTAGCGCCTTTTTTATCGTTCAGTTTTTACGCCGGAATGTCACGCTGCGATACGGCACGAATCGCTTCTTTCAGCGCATCATAACCATGAATCGCTGGAAATTGAGGAAATTCTGCAATCACATTCTCTGGCGCATCAAACAAGAAACCATGATCGGCTTCACCCAACATCGTCGTGTCATTATAAGAATCACCGGCAGCAATCACACGGAAGTTTAAGCCATGCAACGCTTTGACTGCTTCGCGCTTTTGATCTGGTTGACGAAGTTTATAGGCACTGATCATCCCCTTTTCATCTGTTTCGAGTTTATGACAGAAAATAGTTGGCCAGCCCAGTTGCTGCATAAGCGGATGTGCAAACTCGTAAAATGTATCGGACAAAATAATCAATTGGAAATGCGTACGTACCCATTCCACAAACTCTTTAGCGCCCGGTAGTGGCCCCATGTCTGCAATTACGGCTTGAATATCATTTAGGCCTAAACCATGTTGCTTTAAAATATTAAGACGCTGAGTCATTAAGACATCGTAATCCGGAATATCGCGTGTGGTGGCTTCAAGCTCTTTGATTCCTGTTTTTTTTGCAAAATTAATCCAGATTTCCGGAACCAAAACACCCTCAAGATCAAGACATACGATTTCCATGGAAGACTCCAACTGTCAGTTTTAAAAATGGATGTATAATAGCATTAAGCTGATCGAAAATGGGTCATCGTTGAAGATTTCATTGTGTACCCCAAGATCGTTGATTTATTTATTCTAAATTCGGCACTTTAAAGAACGCTGCGCTATATAATACGCATCCAAGCCTGTTGCCAGGAGCCTATATGACCGCCATCCCTACTCTCGATTTGGTTGATGCACTCAATACCGAATATGCAGATAAGTATCCAACTGAAATTTTAGAACTTGCACTGAATCAAGAAGGTGAAATTGCAATTTCATTTTCGGGCGCCGAAGATGTGGTGCTGATTGATATGGCCTCTCGTTTGCGTAAACCGTTTCGCGTTTTTAGCCTCGATACAGGCCGTTTGCATCCTGAAACTTATCAGTTTATCGAAACGGTTCGTAAGCATTACAATATCGAGATCGAAATCTGTTTTCCAGAATCGGATGCGGTACAGCAGTTGGTGAAAGAAAAAGGCTTGTTTAGCTTCTTTGAAGATGGACATACTGAGTGCTGCGGAATACGAAAAGTTCAACCGCTTCGCAAGAAACTGGCCACACTCGATGGCTGGATTACAGGTCAACGAAAAGATCAAAGTCCGGGTACACGGAACGAAATTCCCGTTGTTCAAGCGGATGCTGGATTTTCTGGCCCCGGCAAACAGCTGATCAAATACAATCCGCTGGCTAACTGGTCGAGTGCCGATGTATGGAATTATATTCGCATGATGGAAATTCCATACAATCCGCTGCATGAACGTGGCTTTATCTCGATTGGCTGTGAACCATGTACCCGTCCGGTGTTGCCAAACCAGCACGAGCGTGAGGGGCGCTGGTGGTGGGAAGAAGCCACCAAAAAAGAATGTGGTTTACATGCCGGTAATGTGAATAAATAATTCAAAAAAAACCACTGTTATTACAGTGGTTTTTTTATGAACTCGCTATTCAACATAATTTGTTAGATTTATGTCGACGAATAACGATATACTAGTTGTACGGTTCTATAATTCTAAAAACATAGCTCATATCAGGGTTATTATTATCATTGCAGTGAGGCAATCCACGCTATGCGCCCATTACATCCGATTGATTTTATCTTCTTGTCATTAGAAAAAAGACAACAGCCCATGCATGTCGGCGGATTATTTTTATTCCAGATTCCAGACAATGCACCAGCGACATTTATACAAGATTTGGTAAATGATATTCGTATTTCAAAGTCGATTCCTGTTCCTCCATTTAACAACAAACTCAACGGTTTGTTTTGGGATGAAGATGAAGAGTTCGATTTAGATCATCACTTCCGTCATGTTGCGCTGCCTCATCCAGCTCGAATTCGTGAACTTCTGGTGTATATCTCACAAGAACACAGTACCTTGCTCGATCGTGCCAAACCACTTTGGACCTGTAATATTATTGAAGGGATCGAGGGCAATCGTTTTGCCATGTATTTTAAAATCCATCATGCCATGGTGGATGGCGTGGCAGGTATGCGCCTGATTGAAAAATCTCTGTCTCACGATGTGAATGAAAAAAGTATTGTTCCACCTTGGTGTGTCGAAGGTAAACGTGCCAAACGCCTAAAAGAACCTAAAGTCAGTAAAATCAAAAAAATTATCACGGGGCTCAAAACACAATTACAGGCCACACCAACCGTAGTGCAAGAACTCTCACAGACGCTTTTTAAAGACATTGGTCGTAATCCCGATCATGTTTCAAGCTTTCAGGCTCCTAGCTCGATATTAAATCAGCGCGTGAGTTCATCACGCCGCTTTGCTGCGCAATCATTTGAACTGGATCGCTTTCGAGATATTGCCAAAGCTTTAGGCGTGACCATTAATGATGTGATTTTGGCGGTCTGCTCGGGCGCACTTCGCGAATATTTACTTAGTCACAACAGCTTGCCTTCAAAGCCGCTCATTGCGATGGTTCCCGCTTCTGTTCGAGATGATGATTCCGATACCAGTAACCGTATCACCATGATTCTTGCCAATTTGGCAACGCATAAAAATGATCCGCTTGAACGTTTGCAAATTATTCGTCGTAGCGTACAAAACTCGAAACAGCGTTTTAAGCGTATGACCAGTGACCAGATTCTTAACTATAGTGCGGTGGTTTATGGTCCTGCAGGCTTAAATATCTTGTCGGGAATTATGCCAAAACGTCAGGCATTTAATCTGGTCATCTCCAATGTACCAGGGCCACGAGAACCACTGTACTGGAATGGCGCCAAGCTCGATGCATTGTACCCTGCCTCAATTGTATTAGACGGTCAGGCGCTCAATATCACCATGACCAGCTATTTAGACAAACTTGAAGTCGGTCTGATCGCTTGCCGTAATGCCTTACCAAGTATGCAAAACCTTTTAACACATTTGGAAGATGAAATTCAGCGCTTCGAAGCAGTGATTGCAAACAATGATGCGGATTTAAGCGCTATTACCGACGTTAAAAAAGACGCCGCGGCGTCCTAATCTCTTTATTGTTATTCTGATCATTACAAACAAAACGAAAGGGCTGAAATAGCCCTTTAGTTTTTAATGGTACGACATTGTTTAAGTAATTGATGGCACACATTACGGATCATTGCGGTTGTGATCTGAACTTCTTTACCTTGATCATCTACCATATAACAAGATGCAGCCGTTTTGCTGTCGATCATATGCTTTAAACCTTGAGTTAATATTCTTTCACTAACATTCATGCGAGAGACCCCTTATATTTGCTAAGACTAATATGGGAGAAAAGTCTTTGGCTACGTTGTGTCCCTAGTATTGAAAATTCGCCAATAAAAGTAAAATTTCAGTTGTAACAAGGATTAAGCGAAATCTTGTTACATCTTTAACTCAAAATGATATCGTATTGCTCTTGCGTGTATAAATTTTCAACTTGGAATTTTATGACACGCGTGATGAAATGCTCAAGATCCGCGACGGCTGGCGCTTCTGCCGTAAGTAGCCGGTCAATCACTGAAGGATGTGCGACAACAGTAAAGCCACTCTGTGATTCAAAAGCTCTCGCGTAACGTAAAATTTCTCGAAATATCTCGTAACAAACCGTCTCGGCTGTTTTGACATACCCCCGTCCCTGACAGGTCGGACACGATTCACAAAGTAAATGCTCTAACGACTCACGCGTACGTTTTCGGGTCATTTCAACCAAACCGAGCTCAGACACTTGCGTGATCTTGGTCTTGGCATGATCGCGTTCGAGCATCTTTTGAAACTGGTTCATGACCTCTTCGCGGTGCGTCGCTTCCTGCATATCAATGAAATCAATGATAATAATTCCACCTAAGTTACGTAACCGTAACTGTCGTGCAATCACTTGCGTTGCTTCCATATTGGTTTTAAACACAGTGTCTTCAAGTGAGCGCCCACCCACATATGAGCCAGTATTGACATCAATCGTGGTCATGGCCTCCGTCTGATCGATCATCAGATAACCGCCAGACTTGAGTGCAACACGTGTTTGTAAGGCCTTTTGAATATCTTCTTCGACATTGTGCAAATCAAAAATCGGACGTTCACCCGGATAGTGAATCAGACGATTTTTAATATTAGGTACAAATTCGTCGATAAATTCGCTGAGTTTGGTGTAAACCTCCCGAGAATCCACATAGACCTTTGCAGTGTCTTCATTGGCCAGATCACGAATCACTCGTTGTGGAAGCGGCAGCTCTTCAAAAATCAAGCTTGGAACTACAGCCTGTTTTTGTTTACGCTGAATAAACTCCCAAAGTTTGGCCAAGTAACGCATATCCTGAACAATCGATTCTTCATCGACTCCTTCGGCTGCTGTGCGTACAATCACACTGCCCGGCAACTTTTGCTCGGCCTGAATGCGCTCAATAATGCCTCTTAAACGGTCGCGCTCTTCTTCTGCTTCGATGCGCTGCGACACACCTATATGGTGCCCATACGGCATCATGACCAGATAGCGCGAAGGAATAGATAAATCAGTGCTTAGGCGCGCGCCTTTGGTTCCCAGCATATCTTTCATCACTTGAACCGTGAGAACCTGCCCCGGATGTAGCAATTCAAATACATTCGGCGTAGGTTGCGCGCGTGGCCAGACCATATCATTGATATGTAAAAAAGCAGTTCGGGACAAACCGATATCGACAAAGGCAGCCTGCATTCCTGGCAAAACGCGCACAACTTTACCCATGTAAATGTTGCCCACCAAGCCCCGTTTAACAGTACGTTCAACAAATAGTTCGTTTACTGTTCCGTTTTGAATTAATGCCACCCGACACTCCATGGGCGTGACATTAATAAGTAATTCTTCCGACATAAAAAAACTCAAAGCGTTATAAAAATTCTTGTTTCAGAGTTAATTTAAGGCCTTAACTCGTTGTAATAACTGTGTTAGCTCGTGCAAAGGCAAGCCCACTACATTGGTATAACTACCTTCTATACGCGGAATAAACTGCGCAGCAATTCCTTGTATGGCATATCCGCCTGCTTTACCGATGGGTTCGCCTGTAGCCCAATAGCGCTCCATATCGGTCAGACTGAGCGACTGGAATTCGACGGCGGTGCGCACACAAAGCGACTCGTGCTGATGTAGTGTTGCAACGCAGAGTCCGGTCAAAACCTCATGACGACGTCCTGAGAGTTCAGACCAAATCGCAAATGCATGTTGTTTTGATTCTGGTTTTCCAATGATCTTACCATCAACACTCACACTTGTGTCAGCAGCAATCACAATTGATTCAGGAAATTGACGTAAAATCGTATGGGCTTTTTCGACGGCTAAACGTTCAACATAGTCATGTGCCTGCTCATGATCGAGAACAGACTCATCAATATCTGGTGCATGCACCTCAAAGGTCAACCCCAGTTGACTGAGTAATTCGTGTCGTCTGGGGGAACTGGAAGCCAGTATTAAATGCGCCATCGTTTTAAACAATAGTACACAACAGGCCAAAATAAGATACTGGTCAAAAGCGGTTGCCAGTGTCGTGCCAGTGAAAAGCGCATATCACCTAAGGTTTGGGCAAACCAGATAAACAAAAGATGAGCTAAAATCGCCAATCCAGCAAGCGTCCAGATATTCCAAAAAGTTAAAATCCGGCGTTCACGGGTAAAGTAGCGCACAAAAAAGGTGATCAGTACAAAGCTTAACGCGTTTAAACCCAATGGTGCATCGAGCAGCAAATCGGTAAAAATACCCAACGCAAAAGCAAACCATACTCCACACCATGTAGGCTGGCACAGTACCCAAAACAGCATGATCATCAGCATGATCAGTGGGCGCCATCCTGAAATGTCATACGATAACGGGTACACCATTAGCACCGAGCCAATCACAATCGATAGGACGATCACCAATAATGGATCTTTAGATTTTTTTACACTGAGTTTAGCGATCGGCATACGGTTGCTCCATCGCCAAAGATTCCGAAAACAGTACCACGACATGATGACCGCTGGCCAATTGAGCCGCAGGCGTTACATCGATTTCGGCAAACTCGCCCGAATTGTGACGACGAACTTGAGATACAGTTCCAACCAAATATCCCGCAGGGAAATGCTCACCCAAACCAGAACTGTAAACTTTGTCGCCTACTTGAATATTGGCACTTGTTGCCACATATTCCATTTTCAGACGTCCCAAATCGCCAGTACCAGTGACAATTGCACGCATGCCTGTGCGCTCAAGCCGAACCGATAAGGAATGTTCTTTGTCTGATAGCAGCATGACACGGGAACTATGTGGATAGACATTAATAATTTGTCCCATGATACCTTTGTCATCGAGTACGGTTTGTCCGACTTTTAGATGACTATTTGCACCACGGTTAATAATAATGATATGACGAAGTGGATCTGCATCTGTACCGATCACCTCCGCAATTTCCATACGACCATCGATAATCAACGGTGTATCGAGTAACCCACGTAAACGGGTGTTTTCTGCCGACAGCTCGGATAGTTTTTGCAGACGAACCTGTGCCTGAAGCAATTCAGCTTGCATCGCAGTATTTTCACGACGTAATTGAGCTTCAGATTTGGTTTGTTGATTGAGCCACTCTCGCGACAATACCGGATAGCTTGCCAGCGCATAAATTGGATTATACGCTGCATTCAAGACATCCCTTGCAGGCTGAATGAGGTGTGGCATGCGCCAGTTAAAAAACAGCACCACCACACTTGTAATCACTGCAATAATAAAGGAGCGAAAAGATGGCGGTTGTCTTGAAAAAAGATTCGGTTGCACCGCCTCGTTCCTATTGGATTAGCCTACAAAAAGCATGTCATGGTTTGGATTGTCAAAAAATTCAAGCACTTTGCCACCACCACGGGTTACGCAAGTGAGTGGATCTTCTGCAACCACCACAGGTAAGCCGGTTTCTTGCGCGAGTAATTTATCAAGATTACGTAGCAACGCACCACCACCAGTCAGCACAATACCGCGCTCTGCGATATCTGAAGACAACTCTGGCGGTGTTTGTTCAAGTGCAGATTTAACCGCGCTGACAATACTTTGTAATGGATCTGCAATGGCTTGCATCACTTCGTCAGAGGTCACGGTAATTGAACGTGGCACACCTTCTGCCAAATTACGACCACGCACTTCAATTTCAAGTTTAGTGTCGTCGGCAATGGCCATACCCACTTCTTTCTTGATAATTTCAGCGGTGGTTTCACCAATTACACAGCCATGCGCTTTACGTACATAATGAATAATTTGCTCATCAAATACATCGCCGCCAATACGTAACGAATCGGCATAGACACAACCCTGCAATGAAATAATCGCAATTTCAGTAGTTCCACCACCAACATCGACCACCATCGAACCACAGGCTTGCTCGACGGGCATACCCGCACCGATAGCAGCAGCCATTGGCTCTTCAATCAAACGAACATCACGCGCACCTGCATTAAATACCGCTTCACGGATGGCACGGCGCTCGACCAGTGTCGATTTACACGGTACACATACCACAACACGCGGTGCAGGTGGGAATAAACGCTTTTCGTGGACTTTACCAATAAACTGGTTCAGCATGGTCTCGGTCACTTCAAAGTCGGCAATTACACCGTCTTTCATTGGACGAATCGCGGAAATATTGGCTGGTGTACGACCTAACATTTGTTTAGCATCAAGACCTACAGCAGCAACAATTTTCTGTGAGCCACTGTGACGAATGGCCACAACAGTCGGTTCATTTAATATAATGCCTCGGCCTGGTGCATAAATAAGTGTATTTGCTGTACCTAAATCAATGGCTAGATCTGGCGAAAACAAGCCAATTAGTCGTTTTAGAATCACGGGTCGTTCTCAGTTAAACTTTATATGGACGCAAGTTGGCAACTTTAACTAAATGTGATGCTTTGAACAAGTCAATCGCTTATTATAAGCCACATTATTTGCAAATTTTCATACAGACTTAGGTGATGTTATGTCTACATCGGATGCTCAGCATTCAGATTTAAATGCACAAACCGTATCGCAAATCGCCAATCTTGCTCGATTGTCGCTGAATGATACGCAATCTGCCGAATATGCTCAAAGTCTAAATAAAATTTTAGACATGATGGAAAGCTTAAAAAGTATCGATACTGATGGTGTTGAGCCACTAAAGAGTCCGTTTGATACCGCGCAACCGTTGCGCCAAGATGCGGTAACGGAAACTAATCATCGTGAAGAATATCAAGCAGTTGCTCCAGCAACCGAAGCTGGACTGTATCTGGTTCCTCGCGTAATCGAATAATACTCTCGCTACTTAAATTGCTTACAATTTTGAACGTAAAGAATTTTTACTTATGACCGATTTACACCGCTTATCTGTTCGTGAGCTCGCCGAGGGTCTAGGCCAAGCTCAATTTTCTTCCCGCGAACTCACGCAACATTATCTGAACCGCATCGACAAAATCGACGCTCAGGTGAAAAGTTATGTCACTGTGACCCACGAACAGGCACTGGCACAGGCCGATGCTGCCGATGCCTTGCGTCAGGCTGGCAACGCTGGCTTCCTCACTGGCGTTCCATTGGCACACAAAGATATCTTTTGTACCAAAGGCATTAAAACCACTGCCGGTTCTAAAATGCTCGACAACTTTATTTCGCCTTATGACGCCACAGTGGTTGCCAAAGGCAATGCAGCAGGTTTAGTAACCTTGGGCAAACTCAACATGGATGAGTTTGCAATGGGCTCAACTTCAGAAAGCTCCTACTTTGGTGCAACGTGTAACCCATGGGCACTCGACCGTGTACCGGGCGGTTCATCGGGTGGTTCGGCAGCTGCCGTGGCCGCAGACCTTGCTCCGTTTGCCACTGGTACAGACACGGGCGGCTCTATTCGTCAGCCGGCGTCGTTTTGTGGTTTAACAGGGTTAAAGCCGACCTATGGCCGTGTATCACGCTTTGGTATGATCGCCTATGCATCTTCGCTAGATCAGGGCGGCCCAATGGCACGCTCAGCCGAAGACTGCGCTTACCTTATGAATGTGATGGCAGGTCATGATGCCAAAGATTCAACATCTGTCAAAAAAGACGTTGATGACTACGTAGCAAACTTAGATGCAACAGCACTAAAAGGCCTGCGTATTGGTATTCCAAAGCAGTACTTCAATGTGGCAGGCTTAGATGCCGAGGTAAAAGCGCGCGTAGAAGAATCTCTGAAAAAACTGGAAGAGATGGGCGCGGTACTGGTCGAGATTGACCTTAGCATGACTGAAAGCTATGTACCGACTTATTACCTGATTGCACCTGCTGAAGCCTCATCGAATCTATCGCGTTATGACGGTGTACGTTACGGCTACCGCTGTGAAAATCCGGTCGATTTGATGGATTTATACAAACGTTCACGCTCAGAAGGTTTTGGTGCAGAAGTACAGCGCCGTATCTTGATTGGTACTTATGCCCTTTCGGCTGGCTATTATGATGCCTACTATGTAAAAGCGCAGAAAGTACGCCGCTTAATTCAGCAAGATTTCTTAAACGCATTTGAAAATGTCGATGTGATTGCTGCGCCATCTGCACCCACCACAGCTTATAAAATTGGTGCCGATCTCACACCGGTTGAAATGTATTTGGGCGATATTTACACCCTTGCAGTGAACCTTGCGGGCTTACCTGCAATCAATGCGCCTGTGGGCCTCGACAACAACAACCTGCCTGTCGGTTTACAACTGATTGGTAATTACTGGTCTGAGTCGCAATTGCTTTCAATTGTGCATCAGTACCAACAAGACACCACCTTCCACACCCAACGTGCGGCAATTGCTGAGGAGAATGCCTAATGAATAATCCTTCAAAAGCAGCTCAAAAAAAGCCAAAGTCGAACCTGATTGATGGTTGGGAAGTGGTGATCGGGATTGAGATTCATACCCAGCTTGCAACCCAATCTAAAATTTTCTCGGGTTCTTCTACCGAATTTGGTCAAGACCCGAATACGCAAGCAAGTTTGGTCGATTTGGCCATGCCGGGTGTATTGCCAGTATTAAATGAAGAAGTGGTGAATCTTGCGATCCGCTTTGGCTTGGGCATCGATGCATATATCGATCAGGCTTCTGTATTTGCACGTAAAAACTATTTCTATCCAGATTCGCCAAAAGGCTATCAGATCAGCCAGATGGACAATCCGATTGTGGGCTTGGGCCATATCGACATCCAGCTTGAAGATGGCACCGTCAAACGCATCGGCGTGACGCGTGCGCATTTAGAGGAAGATGCCGGTAAATCGATTCATGATCAGTTCGAAGGTATGTCGGGTATCGACTTAAACCGTGCCGGCACACCATTGCTCGAAATCGTATCTGAACCAGATATGCGCTCGGTCGAAGAAGCGGTTGCATATATTAAATCGATTCACACGCTTGTGCGCTGGTTAGGAATTTCCGACGGTAACATGGCAGAAGGTTCATTCCGTGCCGACTGTAACGTGTCCTTGCGCCGTCCGGGCGATGCATTTGGTACCCGCTGTGAGCTGAAAAACCTCAACTCGTTCCGTTTTATCGAGCAAGCGATCAATGTCGAAATTGAACGCCAGATGGAAATTTTGGAATGGGGCGGCACGATTGATCAGGAAACCCGTTTGTTTGATCCAAACAAAATGGAAACCCGCTCAATGCGTTCTAAAGAAGAAGCGAACGACTATCGCTACTTCCCAGATCCAGATTTGTTGCCTGTGATCATTGCAGATGAGCAAATTGAAGCAATTAAAGCAACCATGCCGGAGCTTCCTGCTGCACGCCGTGAACGTTTTATCGCTGAATTTGCAATTACCGAATACGATGCGCATGTACTTACCTTGTCTCGTGAAATGGCCGATTTTTATGAAGCGGTTGTCGCAGCGGCTGGGGGTGCAGCACACGGTAAAATTGCTGCAAACTGGGTGATGGGTGAATTCTCTGGTGCCTTAAATAAAGCTGGCCTAGAGCTTGCAGATTCGCCTGTGTCTGCCGAACAATTGGGTGGCATGATTGCACGTATTGTCGATAACACCATCAGCGGCAAAATTGCAAAACAAGTCTTTGGCTTTATGTGGGATGAAGGCAAATCTGCCGATGCCATTATTCAAGAAAAAGGTTTGAAACAAGAAACTGATACAGGTGCGATTGAAGCCATTATTAAAGACGTACTTGCAGCCAATGAAAAAATGGTTGAAGAGTATAAGTCTGGTAAAGAGAAAGCTTTTAATGGCCTTGTAGGTCAAGTGATGAAAGCTTCAAAAGGCAAAGCCAACCCTGCTCAAGTGAATGAATTGATGAAGAAGTTGATTGGTTGATGATTGACTAATTGTTTCTTTTCATGAGATAAAAACCTCACTTAATGTGGGGTTTTTTATGTCTAAGTCAAATGTAATTGAAAAATATTTACAAACTCTAATAAATGAAATAAGAGAAAAAAATATTAATAAATCCACTTTATTAGCTTACACAGATTTTCTAAATAAAAATGATACAGATTTAATAATAGAATATATTAGAAAAACCGGTTTTTTTAGACCCTCAAAGTATAATTTTGACACTACATTTATAAGTCAGTTTTTTTCAAAAATACAAAAACATGATAACTTTAAAAAATTTTCAGAATACTTTTCTAGCATTGAAAATTTATTCTATATATCAAAAAAAGTAAAAAATTATTACAATAATATTAAAATATTTATTTTATCTGAAAAAAACTTAATAAAATATTTCTTTGCAAAATCCGATAATATTTTTTACGACTATAAGAATAACAATGAAATTGAATTTACTCTTGAATGTATTTCATTTTTAATTCTAGAGTGTAAAAAAAATCAATATACAAATGGAATAAATTTAAGCAAACTTAACAATATTAGCGATAAAGACTACAACAACCTAATTAATTTTTCCAAAAAAATCATTAAATTTAAAAAGATTGAAATAAAAATAGATTTTTTTCACTATAAATTAGAAAAAATAATTAAAAAAAAATACAAGTTAACAAATAGTTCTTTTGAAAAAAGCATATCCATAGCTTATATAATGTATGATCTACAGCGTTATGCCGTTCACCATGACACTATAGAATTTAGAAAAAATGATGAAACTCTCAAAGAAACTATATCTAAAATATTAAATGAAAATAATATTGACTTATTTGTTGAATTAAAAGACAAACCCTTCTTACGCATATGTCCTAAACTAGTTTTACATCCAGATCTTGTAGAATTTTTTTCAAACAACTTTATTTATCTTGAAGAGGAGTCATCATTAAATTTCTTTTTTAAAGATAACTTTATTTCAGATAATTACTTTGATATTAAAATTTATAAAAATTTTACAATTATGGATATTATTAAATTACAAAGATTATTTTTCTTCATAAGTGAAATATATAGAAACTATACAATAAAATATAAAAAACATCATAAAAATGAATATATCTTGTTATCATCAATAATACCTTTAATTAATAAAGAAGATTTAATATTATTACTAAACAAAACATTAAATGATAAAAATAAAGACTTCATTGACTTGATTCAAAATACCATATCAACAGAATTTTATAATTTAAATGATTTTTTTGACATTCAATACAATCCAATTTTATTTTTAGGCAATGAGTTTCTAATCTCTCCCACGATATTATCTAAATCCAATCTTATTAGAAGCATATTACTTAAAATAAAAAATAATCTTTCTATTACACCTAATGGAGATAGAATGATAAAAATTTTAGAGAAAAAATTTAAAGATTTAGGTTTTTCTATTGCTACTGAGGTTAAATTTGGAATTTATGAAATAGATATCATTGCTAAGAAAGGTAATGAGGTATTTATATTTGAATGTAAAAACTCATATCATCCTGTTAATGAATTTGAATTAAGAAATACTTACTCTCATGTAAAAAAAGCTTCAAAGCAGCTAAATAATCTAGAAGAAATTATAAAAGATGTATCTAAAAGAAAGATTTTAGCAGATAAAATAGGATTTTCATTATATAAATCAAATTTTAATTTCGCAATTATTCTATCAAACAGAATGTTTAATGGATATATTTGCAATAATTACAGATGTATTAACTCATATATTTTAAAAAACTTATTAAATGAAGGTATCATTACTTTAAATTCGGATAAATATAGCTTATGGAAAAGTTTAACTTTTCATGAAAGTGATCTTGTTGACTTTATAAATGGTAAGTTTATATCTGACTATGAGTCTTTAGCCCATGAAAATTTTAGAAATTTAGATATTCAAGATGTTACAATTTCATATCAACGATTTGGATTCAAAATTGAAGAAATAGCAAAGTATATCCATAAAAACTACAGAAAAATATAAAATTCATTTATAGATTTAAATAGTAAAAGTAGAAATTCAAGAGTATTTTTTTGACTTTCTACATTTATCAGTATGTAGTTAATTTTTAATTTATTTAAATCATATCTATTTATCTTATTGATACACCCAACTTACCCAATACTCCCGGCGTCAAAAACGTCATCGCCACTTTGTTTAAATCGATATAACGTAGTGTTCCTTGTAACTGCTGTTTCACTGCCGGATCTTTTACAATCTCTTCACCTGCATTTTGCCCCAATTGCTGAAAACTTTGCCCCACTGCCTGCAAGCCTTCAGTTTGAATCACATTTTTGGTCTGTGCCGAACATTGATCGATAATAATTCGTTGCAACACTTGCGCAAGCTTTTGGTCAAGCTGATCTTTTTGTTCAGCGCTCACATTACTAAATGCTTTTAAATCGGGATGCACCGATAACGCCGCATAAGTCCATTGCAACACCGTCGTTTTATCGGCTCGTGTGGTCGATTTCACCAAGCAATCACTCAACTGATCCACTGCAGGGCCAGCATTTGCCATTTGAGTTGCTCCAAACATGGCCGCTACAAGTGTAAATGTACACGCAATGGTAGAACGTTTCTGCTCCAATAATGAATCACGACGCTGCAACATAAGTTTTACTCCAATCTGCAATTGCCTACTTTTAGCATATTTTGTTTTATTTAATCTGTTAGGTGGCTGTAAATATCACACTTAACCCTGACCGGTATAATTCCATTTTTGAGGAATATTGGGCTTCTTTGGTACTCGATTTAAATCGATATTTAAGTCGCGACTACCTTTATAAGATTTTTCACCCGAATCGGATGCTGGTGATACATCTAAATGATAGCGATAACGAAATTGCCATAGCATCGGCTTGAGTGGCCGAATATCCAAACTCAAGCCATCTTCATCATGACAACGCCCTTTTGAAGCTGCATAGTCCTGCTCTGAAAAGCATGCTCGAACCATTCGACTAAAACTAAATGGATAATTTTCAATAAAGCGATGTGCCTGACCTGAATCTTTTAATTCATAAAAACTGGCTTGTTCTATTTTTGCGCCACCACCCGAATACATTTCTGAAAACTGATCGATGACTGCAATCGCATAACGCTGCTGAGTCAGTGGAAAAAGTTTGGGAAATACATATTGTTTTTGATCAATGTCTTCGCTGGCGACTGTCACGATATTCCACTGTCGAATCAATTTATAACCCATCGCTGTCGGCTTAAATTGTGCAACATCATTACGATTCGATAAAACCCACAAATTCTGGTCTGGAGTTGTTAGGCTTCTCCATTGCACCCCTTTTTTGCATAGGTCTTTAAGTTGCTTACAGAGTTGATCTTGAGTGGTTTGGTTAAGTTGTCCAGTTTTGAAATCGAGAATCTGTAAAGGTGCAGCAAAAACAGAGCCACTCAAGCAGACAGATGCCCCCATTAAAAGTATTCCACCCAAACCAATTTTATGCTTAAGCATGATGTTTCCTTTGGCTATTTTACGTTCACAGTTTAATTATTTCACCACTGCTTCAATCTGATCGAGTTCCCAAACACCACCAGCCGCAATATTTTTACACATCCCTGTCCATCGGTTTTGATTTTGTACAAAGCGTTGTCCATCCCAAATCCATGATTGCTCTAACCAACAATCGCCAATTCCTCTGCCCTTAAACGCACTGCTGATTTCACCAGAAGCAATGTCGGTTGCCCATTCGGTCACATACGTGGCCTGCCCTTGCAATGACTGGTCTAATACCCATGCGCCATAGCCTTCGTTGTATGCACCGCGAACGCACAAGGTTGTAGCCAAAACTTTACCGTTGGTGAGTTTATACAACTGAATAGGTTGAGGTTTTGCACCTTTGTCGGCGCCGTTATAAATCCCTTCACAAAAATCGGTTTCTTTTGGTTTTGGATTTGCAGCTAACAAGCGTGCATGCAGGCTTTGATATTGTTTGGTGTTGGGTTTTAGGGTGAGATATGGCTGATCGGCTGTTTTTACCTTTTTAATCATTAATTTAGGCTGCGACATTAATACATTCGATTCATTTGCACTGCCTTTTTTGACGATAGCCCCCGTGGTACCAATACGTTTTTGCAAATCATCCATTTTAAGCAGTACGGCGGTCATACCTGCATCGGAAATATTCCAAACGTAATGCGAATTTTTAAAGCTCATCTTGGTTTTCTGCGAAGCTTGTTTGAGCAATGCATTCACTTGTGCAGCCGAAAGCGTGCCCATCAATGGCGATTCAACCCCTTTCACGGCGACAGCACCCAAATCTTTGTCATTGATATAAAAATGAATATTTTTGACTTGATTGGCAGCAAAGCTATCCTCGCCGCCATTTGCTAGCGCAAATTGTGCGCGTACAGGCTGCTTTGGCCCTGCCGCCCGAGTAAGTAGAATCGATGCTGGATTTTGCTGACCGTCATCACTTTGATAACCCGCGGCACGGCAAGTTCCAGTATTTGAACAATACACCTCCCAGTTTTGATGGGTAAAGGCAGTGCCCTGAATATCCTGTGCAAAGGCAAAGTAACTTATTGCCATAAAGCCACAACCTAACACTATTTTTTTTAGTTGGATCATTTGGAATTCTCATCAACTTATTATGAATCTATCCATCATTCTAAAACCTTTTTGAATGGAACAGTCATACATGCTTGTATTAAAAATATGCTAGCTTTAAAACAGCTATTTTATTGGGATCTATCCTTATAATGATAAAATTGATCATCAAAACTATTCTTTCTTTAGGTTCGATACTTTGGCTTCCGTTGACACATGCTGAAGTATCCACCTTTAAGCCGTCTTTTCCTCAATTTTCAAATACAGCTAAACAACGCCAAGCAATCAATCAAATATATGCATTGGGTGAAGTCTCCTTTAGCAATGATGTTCGCGTTCCTTTTTATGGTGTTACCGCACCTAATCCCGTCAATGATGGACTATTAAAAGGCTTTAAATCGTGTACAGCAAAAAGCTGTCATTTTGATTTTAATCTTTCTGCAGAGCAGGCCAAAAACTTAAAATTAATTGCAATTCCTGAAATTGGTGTGGTTTTGGTTCCTCGGAGCTGGCAAGACATACAAGCCGATGCAGGCGCCAATGGTACAGGTTCAGCATTGTTGATGAGCAAAAATCAAAAACAAGCTATTGAACTATATGATTCTTCAGTTTGTGTTGGTTGCGGTATGCCCTATGCCAGCCTGTATTTTCCAAACCTATTAAAAGAAAGCATAGAAAATGAATTTGGCGGTTATAAAGACTCACAGAAGTTGTTGAATGTGGTACATCCATCCAAATATAGCGCTTTCTTTAGTTATCAGATTCCGAAGCTGAATAATAAAACGCATGGCGTTGCAAAATATCGTGATGATGGCGACTTTAACTTTCGAGAAATCAAAGTCACGTTAGATAAATCACAGCAACATTTGGTTGGCCCGATTTTAAATTTCTATCAGTTTACTCATTAATTTTAACTACATTTTCAAATGACTGGCTAGCTTTCAACAGATTTAAAAAATGCGTCACACGGATATTGTTATCTTTGGCCCGATAAATTGCATAAATTGGTGCAATACATGGCTTTTTTGCTTCGAGTGACCGATAAACGATTTGTTTATTCCAGAAATCTTGAATGGATGCTGGCACAATCGACAACCCAATGCCTGCGGCAATCAAGTTTAAACTCGATGTAAGCCTTGGCGCTTCCTGAATAATATTTGGACTAAATCCAGCCTGATAGCAATTGGCTAAAATATTGTCAAACAAATCCTGACCCGCAAGACGCCGATATAAAACAAACTCAAAAGGTTCAAGGTCAATTAAACGAATCGTATCAGGATGTTCTACCAAAGGATGACTGGTTGGCAAAGCCACAATGAGAGGTTCGTTCAGTACATGCACACTGTGTAGTTCAGTTCTTACAGGGGCCGGTTTTCTTAAAAATGCAATGTCCAGTTTCTCGTTCATGACTGAATCGATGAGCGCACCGCTGCTTTCTTCTTCTAGATGAATCGAGACCTGAGCAAACTGATCACGATATCGACGTAATAATGCAGGTAAAAATGGATGTAAGCCGACCGAATTGGTAAAGCCAATATTGAGCTGTCCAGCTTTACCCTGTGCAATGCTCTGTACTCGTCTGGGAATGGCCTGTGCATGTGCCAAAATGGTGAGTGCTTCTTCATACAGTGCTTTGCCGGCCTCAGTTACTTCAACGCCACGAGGTAGTCGCTTAAGTAACTGAATTTCAAGCTCTTCTTCAAGGCTTTTAATCAGTCGTGTAAGAGGCGGTTGCTGCATATGCAGACGCTGTGCTGCTCTGGAAATATTATTTTCCTCGACCACCGCCACAAAGGCATTGAGTTTATGAATATCAATCATTGCTATACCTTTTCGGTATGTTTAATGGCAAAAATAGCATTTGTAAATATACCATGATCGGCTCATGCTATGTCTATCAAAGATTCAACAGTATGAGGGTTTAATGAAAGTACACGCCATACCAATAGCCAGTGAACAGACATCTACGCCCAGTTGTAAGGCTTTATTTATCGGGTTTATGAAACTTGGGCTCATGGGTTTTGGTGGAGTATTACCGCTGGCACATCGCATGATTGTTGAAGACCAGAAATGGCTCGATGAAGCACAATTTACCAATTTACTCGGAGTGTGCCAGCTTCTTCCCGGAGGCAATATTATTAATATGTCTGTTGCCATCGGGATGCAATTTCAAGGCGTAAAAGGTGCGTTCAGTTCAATTTTAGGGCTCATTTCAGCACCCACTTTGATTGTGCTGGGGTTGTATCAAATTTATGAACACTTTCAACATCTTCCAACTGTAAGACACATGATTCAAGGCCTTGCTGCAGCCGCGGCCGGATTACTGTTTGCCACAGGTTTAAAAATGCTACGCCCGATCATGAAAAGTTACTTAACTGCCCTGACCATCGTGCTGACGTTTATATTTATGCTGATCGTGAAAATTCCTTTGGCGCTCACTTTACTGATTTTACTGGTCATCAATTTTGTCATTTTGGGAGCTCGAAAAGCATGATATCGGTTTTGGTGGTTTTAGCAGGTGTTTTCGCGCAATTGTCTGTATTGGCCTTTGGTGGAGGTAATGCCATTTTGCCTGAAATGCAGCATCAGGTGGTGAATGTGCATCACTGGATGACGGCTGAGCAATTTAGTTCGCTATTTGCCATGGCACAGGCGGCACCCGGCCCCAATATGATGATTATCCCCTTGATTGGCTGGCATGTTGCAGGCCCAGCTGGCTTGCTGGTGACCTCATTGGCAAAATTTGGCCCCTCATCGATTATCACTGTATATGCATTAAAATTCTGGGATCGATTTAAAGCGCATCCATTACGTGGTCGTTTTGAGCAGGCATTAAAACCCATTACAGTCGGTCTGGTTTTGGTCAGTGCATGGCTGATTGCAGATGCATCAGCACAAAATATGTTTCTGATTGCCATTGTGGTATTCACTGCGGCAATGGGACTGGTCAAAAAAATTCATCCGTTATGGATCATGATCTGTGGTGCAGGCTTAGGGGTTGTCTTTCTTGGCTCATGATTCACTTTTGCCAACAAGAGCAGCATCGCGATATTTTATGTACACAGTGTGAATGGTTCTTCACACAACTCCTCTCATTTCTCCCTACTCTCTGGCTAGGCATGTCGCATCATAGACCTATAAAACAAGGTCAAGGGTGTAAATATGACTAAATTAAAAGCGATACTCGCAAGCGTTCTGGTGACATCAACCGTACTCACAGCAGGCTGTGTAGTCGATCCATTTGGTTACGATGGTCCTCATCATCGAGATGGCCATGGTCGCTATGATCGAGACCATCGTGGATGGGATGATCGTGGACGTTATGATCATCGTGGTTGGGATGACCGCCGCTAAATCAAATATCAAACAACGCTTTAAACATCAAAAAAGCCTTCATTGTACTGAAGGCTTTTTTGATTAGGATGATTGATCCAAAATTGATTCAAATGCTTTTAAACGCTTACGAATAGAAAGCAACTCAATAATCGTTTTCCACGAATTAATTAAATACTGGAATGAATCACGTACTTTATTGAATACTCCACCGATTTGATTGATCAAACCCAAACTTAGTTTACCCGCTGCAATCGATGGAAATAACACAACCAAATTGTAGAGAATATCTAACTGACCATACCAAGTCGCAGTCAAGTTAAAATAAGCATAGTGAAAATAAAGACGAAAGTAATTTGTACGCACACGGCTAAATAATTCTTTCAGTGTTGCGGGTCTAGCACGGTCAGCATGATCTTCACCATAGACCAACTCTTTACGATAGGCCGCTTCCACTTTTTGATTATTAAATTGCAAGCCAGGCAATTTAATCCCGACCACCATCAAAAGTACCGTACCAAATACTGCCCAAACGATGGCGGCCCAAACCAACGAATGATTAAGCTCACCAATAATCGGAACGACGGGTACATATTTGGAAAGCTGAAACAATAACGGTAAAAAGGCAATCAAGGTCATCATGGCCTTGACCAGTTCAACTCCCAAGTCTTCCATAATAGTGGCAAAACGCATGGTGTCTTCTTGCACACGCTGTGAGGCACCTTCGATGTAGCGGAGCTTATCCCAATGCGCTGTATAGAAATCATTCATTGCAGTACGCCAGCGAAAGACGTAATGGCTGGTAAAGAAGGAATTCACGACAGCCAGCGTTACCCCCACCATGGCAATATAAAGAAAAACTAGAGTTTCTTTATACAAATCCATAATGTTACCGCCACCATTGGTCAGCATACTCTGAATGAGATCCCAAAATGGGACATACCACGCATTGACCAAAACACTGATTTGTACGCCAAACCAGATATTAAATAAAATAAATGCACTTCCCCATATCGACCAGCGTTGCCAAGGGTTGTCTGACAGCATTTTCCAGAACCCAGCAAAAAGCGCGGTTGCGATAAAAAACCAGATATAAAACCATATAAATGCGGGAGACCAAAAACGTGCAACACTTACCGCCAGCTCCGCATCGGCATAGCCCTTAGGAAAGCCAACAAATTCGCCCCAGTGTTTTCCACCCGAGTACCACAGCAGCAGATTGATACCAAACCAAAAAATGAGGGATAAAACAAACCATTTCGGTTTTGGAAAAAATGATTTAAACATGGTAAATTTTTATTCCTTCATGACGAATCGTCGCATTTGAATCAAGCCTAAAGCGCGAAACTTAAATTTAACCTAAACGATATTTATCGTCTCGTTGTAGATTGATCCAATTTCCTGTTCTTTTAATCATTTTTTGTAACAAGTGCAAGCACCAAAGCATCTTCATACAATATCGCCATTGAGCCAGCTCAAAAACTCATTTTTTTGCAACGTGAAAAGCGTATGATAAAAGCGAAAATCACAACACATAATCATAACAGGACCCTAAAATGACAAAACAGATTCTCATGTTGGTTGGTGACTATGCAGAAGACTATGAAACCATGGTGCCTTTTCAGTTTTTAACTGCTTTAGGCTATGACGTGCATGCGGTGTGTCCAGATAAAATTGAAGGCGATCATATCGCTACAGCCATTCATGACTTTGAAGGTGAACAAACCTACAGTGAAAAGCGCGGTCACAATTTTGCCATCAATTATAATTTTGAAAACGTACAGCCCGATCAATATATCGGCTTGGTCATTCCGGGTGGACGAGCACCCGAATATCTGCGCATGAATGCACGCGTGATTGCCATTGTGCAGGCCTTCGATCAGGCCAAAAAACCGATTGCAGCGGTGTGTCATGGTGCACAAATTTTGGCAGCAGCAGACGTTTTAAAAGGTAAAACCTGTTCGGCTTATCCCGCTTGTGCTGCCGAAGTTAAACTGGCTGGTGGAACCTTTGCCGATATTTCCGTGACCGATGCCGTGACTGATGGTCATTTGATTACCGCACCCGCATGGCCTGCCCATCCTGAGTGGCTGGCACAATTTATTAAAGCCTTGGGAGCAACCGTTCAGCTTTAATACCATTTTTGTTTTTACGGCTGCTTGGCTTGCGCATCGACATTATGCAGATCAAGCGCCGTTTGAATCGCATCTAATTTTTTTTGTGCAGCATTGATGCCCGCCTGAATGGTGGCCTCACGTTCTTTTACATCAAAGATATGTGCTTTTTCATAAAGTTCTGGCTGAATCACAATATCAGCATGTTTAAGTTCTTCATCCGCCAAACGGTTTTGCATAATATTAATGTTCTGGTTAAACAGTCCCCAGATGTTGGTGGTTTCTGTATGGATGGGCTGTGCCAGAATATCGACTGCAATAACGACGTCTGCACCGAGTGATCGGGCAACTTCGACCGGTACAGGGCTGACCAGTCCACCATCGACATATTCTTTATTTTGAATTTTTGTAGGTACAAACATACTCGGAATCGAAATTGACGCTCGGACGGCTTGCCCGGTATTACCCTGATTAAAAATAGTTTGTTTGCCTTGTTTAAGCTCGGTTGCCACCACAAACATCGGAATTTTCATGTGCTCGAGTGGCTGATGATTAACTTGCTGATTGACATAATCTTCAACTTTTTTACCATCAAAAAAGCCTTTTTTATCGAGGGTCAGTTCACGCACATCGCCCACTTTTAAATTAAGCGCGATATCTCGTAACTCACTCGATGTTTTTCCGCTTGCATAAATCGCGCCCACAATACTGCCTGCACTGGTGCCCACGATAAAGTCTGGACGAATACCATGCTGTTCGAGTACTTCAATCACGCCAATGTGTGCATAGCCACGCGCACCACCACTGCCCAAGACCAGCGCCACAACCGGGCGTTGCTGCTTGATCGATGCAAAGGAAGCTGCGACCTGATCACGCTGTGTTTCTAGTAAAGGCTGCGCAATTGGTTGATGCTTTTCTACGGGTGCGTGTTGACACCCTGCAAGTATCAGGGAAAATCCAAACAGTAGAATAGACAGACATCTCATTGCAATAAAAAACCTTTATCCTATTTTTTTTGTTTGGCAAGTTTAGTCGCAAGTTACAAGAAAAGCTGTATCGAATTTATATCAGCTCAAAAAAAAGCAGCCTGTGAAACAGACTGCTTTTTTATTTTGAATTTTAATTACCAGATATCGCTATCGACTTTTTTCTTCATCTCAGGATATTGATCAATCTTGAATTCAGGGTTTTTGATTCCCTTTTTCATTTGTTCACGATAATCCTTGAGAAGCTTACGAACAAATGGCGTGAGCAACAAAATCGCAATCAGGTTGATGGTCGCCATAATACCCATAAACAAATCGGCCATCGACCAAACCAACGGAACACTGCTGATTGCGCCGAAGTAAACCATGAACAATACAAAAATACGGAAGATGAACATGACTTTCGGGCTGTTATTGATGAACTGCATATTGCCTTCTGCATAGGCATAGTTGCCCAGCACAGCCGAATAACAGAACAAAAATAGCAATACCGCAAGAAAATCACCGCCCCAGCTACCTAGCTGTGATTCAAGCGCACGCTGGGTCATTTCAACCCCAATGGTGCCACCGTCGTGATAAACACCCGAAATCAGGATAATCAATGCCGTTGAGGTACATACAATGAAGGTATCTACAAATACACCGAGCATCTGTACCAAGCCCTGATCGACTGGATGTTTCACTTCCGATGCAGCAGCGGCGTTCGGTGCAGAACCCATCCCCGCTTCATTTGAAAATAGACCGCGCTTGATGCCCTGCATCATGGCCAATGAAATCATTCCACCAAAAAAGCCACCTGCCGCTGCTTTAAACTCAAATGCTTCGGTGAAGATCAGTTTAAAAACATCAGGCAAAATATCGTAGTTGATGACTGCAATATATAGTGCAGCCGCCAAATATAAACCTGCTTTAATTGGAACAAACATTTCAGCAAATTTGGCAATCCGTTTGATACCACCAAAAATGGCAATTGCCACCAATACCACCAAGGCCAAGCCAACCCAAGATACTTCGAAGTTGAGGCCGCCAAGAGGCAAGATGATATTGGCTTTATCCCAGCCCCAAGAGTGCGAGGTTGCATTGGCAATCGCATTGATTTGTACTGAGTTAAATACAAAACCATAGGTAAAAATAAGAGAAATGGCAAACACAAAGCCGAATGTTTTACTCTTTAATCCCTGAGTAATGTAGTAGGCAGGTCCACCGCGGAACTGTTTAGTTTGCGTGTCACGGACTTTAAACAACTGAGCCAGTGTAGATTCGGTAAATGCCGAACTCATACCCAATAACGCAGTTACCCACATCCAAAACACTGCGCCAGGCCCACCTAACGCAATCGCGATCGCCACACCGGCGATATTTCCAACCCCAACACGGCTTGCAAGACCAGTTACAAAGGCCTGAAACGGTGTAATACCGTGTTCATCTTCACCGTCTTTACGGCTTCCCTTCATGACTCGAATACTTTGCCAGAACATACGAATTTGCACCGCTTTGGTTGCGATGGTGTAAAACGTACCTGCTGCCAGCAAGAAAACGACCAGAAAATCCCATAAAGGATCATTAAAAAAGCTGACCCAAGACATCAGGGTTGCAGTTAATTGTTCATTCATATCTGAAACACTTGTGTTTACCATATCACTATGGTGTCTATCTAAATCCCACTAAATAAATAAAAAAGCCTCTACAATCAGAGGCTTTTTTATTTATCGACATTTTGAATCAATGTGCCCTAAATCATTTCTCTAGTTTCACACAAAAAACTTAAGAATTACTTGAATTACGGTCGCATTGATTAAATCAACAAAAAATGCACCACACAGTGGAACAATTAAAAAAGCTTTATGAGATGGCCCATACATATTGGTGATCGCTTGCATATTCGCGACGGCGGTAGGCGTTGCCCCCATCCCAAAACCACAATGCCCTGCTGCAAGAACAGCAGCATCATAATTCTTGCCCATGACCTTGAAGGTCACGAAAGCTGCGTATAATGCCATTGTTAAGGTTTGTGCTGCAAGGATAATCACTAAAGGACCAGCCAAATCGACCAATTGCCAGAGTTTGAGCGATAAAAGTGCCATGGCCAGATACAACGATAACGATGCATTACCGAATACATCAATCGCGCGATCAAAAATATCGACACGAAAAATGCTTTCCAATACGTTACGTAAAATGACGCCGCCGCCAAGCGCCCACACAAATGTAGGTAGCTCAAACCAGGTGCCTTTACTGTAACCGGTCATGAATTCTGCAAAGGCCAGACACGCTGCAAACATCCCCAATGTGGTAATGGCATTGTCTGCCGTGATGAGACGTACTTGATGCGGATTTTCAAATGGCGCAAGATTTTCAGGATGCTCATCAACATGCGTATCTCGATTACGAATTTGTGCGTCGGTTCGAGCATGCGACAATTGATGGCGTTGAATCAGAAACTTGGCCAAAGGCCCGCCAATAATCCCGCCGATAATCAAGCCAAAGGTCGCACTGGCCATGCCGAGTGCCAAAGCGCCCTGAATACCATGTTGAGTCTCTAGAATTTCTCCCCACGCCCCTGCAGTACCATGCCCACCTGTAAGTGTAATCGAACCTGCGATCAGTCCAATTAACGGATCGATACCCAGCAAGGTGGCCAGACTCATGCCAACCAAGTTTTGCACGACAATAAACGAAGCAACGCAGACCAAGAAAATTACCAGCCCAATACCGCCTTCTTTGAGCTTGGCAAAGTGCGCACTTAAACCAATCGAAGCAAAGAAAATCAGCATAAAACTGGTCTGGAGTTCACTACTAAAAGTAATGCTGTAGCCCCAGATCGAATGTACCACCAACGACAACAGCGCAGCAACAAGGCCGCCTGCGACTGGTTCAGGAATGTTGTAACGTCTCAGAAAGTCAATTTTATTGACTAAAAATCGCCCTAAAAGTAATACGATGACCGCTGCAATCAACGTATAAAAGGCATTAAATGTAAATTCCATATATTTTCCATTTAACTCTCAAGCATTTAATCGATTTTCATTCTTCTAATATGTGAATGATAAAGATGACTAAACGGAACCTTGAGAACAATTACCCAAAAGAAGTGAAACAGAAAGATGAATTCAGATAAGAACAAACCGTTTGATTTGAAGCAAAGCTAAAAATCACAGGCTATTCAGTATAGTATACCATTACAGTAGACACCGTATTTTTGCTGTAATTGTGGCGATTTTTTACGCAATATCACTCATTTTTTCATAGTTCCAGTTGCAGTTTATCCACTACAGTCTGTTTTTGATTTTATAAAATCGGTTTAAAAATTGCAGATGAATCCTTTATAGTGGAGGCATTAAAAAACGGATAAGGAACGCCCATGCAGTCCGAGCAAGTTCAATTGGTCGATCAAGCCATTACGTCTCGACATTCGGTTCGTGCTTTTTTACCCACCCCCATTGAACCTCAAATCATCAAAGATATTCTGGCAGTCGCAAGCCGTGCACCGTCGGGGACCAACACTCAGCCATGGAAAGTGTATGTAGTCACTGGCAAAACACGCGACACCATGATTCGCCGAGTATGTGACGCTCAAATCGCACTGACCAATGATCCAAGCCACGCCGAGCAGTATCAGGAAACATTCGCTTATTATCCTGAAAAATGGATTTCACCCTTTATTGATCGCCGCCGTGAAAATGGCTGGGGCCTGTATGGATTACTCAATATTCAAAAGGGCGAAAAAGAAAAAATGGCCCAACAGCAATTACGTAACTTCCAGTTATTTGATGCACCGGTTGGACTGTTTTTTACCGTCAATAAAATGATGGGCGTCGGATCGAAAATGGATATTTCCATGATGATTCAAAACGTCATGATTGCTGCCAAAGCCCGTGGACTAGATACCTGTCCCCAAGCTGCATGGAATCATTTTCATCCGATTGTGCTTGATGTACTTCATGCATCTGAAGATGAAGAGCTGGTCTGTACGGTGGCTTTAGGCTATGCAGACCCAGATCATATTGTGAATACCTTTATTACACCACGTGAAAGCGTCGAGAGCTTTACCCAGTTTTTAGATTAAATCCATCGACTCAATCAAAAAAGACCTGAATATGCAGGTCTTTTTTATTTATTTGAGGGCTTAAGCCTTTTGCAGCTTAAGCTGACGTGCGACAGCAAAAATCGCGATTACTCCTGCGCCAGAAAATAGCATCATCATGATGCCCATGTTCAGTAGGGCATTCCAAACCAGAAAGTTTAAAATTACACCACCCAATAAACCGCAGCCAAACTGCATACTGCCCATAATGGCACTGGCTGTACCTGCACGGGCGCCTTGTCTCGACATTGCCAGCGCCATGGCATTAGGTCCAGTCATCCCCAGCCCTGAAACAGCTAAAAACAAACCTGCCATCACCATTGCAATTGGCGCATCTGAAATCAGGCCACTCAAAAGTACTAACGCTGCACCTGTTAGCTGAATGAACCCCCCTATTTTAAGCCGAGTCATGGTGCCAAGTTTGGATACCAGCTTTTTATTGATGGAAGAGACAATCATGATTCCTAAGGCATTAAAGCCAAACGCATAGGCAAACTGCTGCTGCTCCAAACCATATTGATCCATTAAAACAGAAGATGCTGAACTGATATAACTAAACAATACCCCACCAGTTAAACACCCCGCCAACATCGGGAAACGAAAACTGGTATCTTTAAAAATCGCGGCATATAAAGTCACCACCTGATAAGGGCTAAGTTTTAAGCGTTTTTCAGGTGCCAAAGTTTCATCAAAGAAGAAATGAATGCACAATAAACATACGCAGCCAATCAGTGCGAGTAACCAAAAAATAGCCTGCCAATGGAAAAACTCCAACACCATTGCACCCAGCGCTGGCGCTGCAATCGGTGCAATCCCCATCACAATCATCATACTTGAGAAGGCCTGTGCCGAACCTTGTACATCGAGCCTGTCACGTATGGCAGCACGTGCAATCACAACACCCACGCAGCCGCCCAGCGCCTGTACCAGTCGGGCTAAAATAAGCGACCATTCATCTTGCGCCAATACACATAATGCACTGGCCACCACATATAAAGTGAGTCCAACATATAACGGCGCTTTACGGCCGATTCGGTCACTGATCGGGCCATAAACAAGTTGACCGATTGCCAAACCTAAGAAATATGCAGGCAGGGTATTGGCCACCATACGCGTGGTGGTTCCAAAATCACTGGCCATTTGTGGTAAGGCTGGCAAGTACATATCAATCGACAGCGGCCCAAGTGCGGTCAAAAGGGCCAGCAGCATAATCCACGCAATTGAATATTGACCGGGTAATCTACTTTCGGACATAGTCACATTTTAATATTAAATACGGAGTGTGAAGACAAGCTTACACTGTCCATAGTATGATTTCACTGAGTAATAATAACGATGATGACTCAACCTGACGTGCATGCAGGGAGGTGTCTTTCACTCAATAGCTTAAAGGAATCCCCTTGAACTCTTGGTTTTCCAAACTCAAACAAGCGACTTATAACACTTCGCTGATGTATAACCTTCGGATGCTGATTGCATTTGCAGGCACTGCCTTTGTGCCCTATTTTCTCGATTATCAACTGGCCACTATTCCGCTCACCCTCGGTGTGGTTGCCGCTGGCTTGAGTGATATCGACGACCGCTTTTCTGTTCGAATCATGAATCTGATCTATACCTACGTGGGCTTTTTTGCCGCCGCAACTTCGGTACAGCTTTTGTTTCCACATCCGGTGGCATTTGCACTGGGGTTGATTGTGGCCTGTATTTTCTGGATTTTATTGGGCTCTTTAGGGCGCCGATACACCACTATTTCCTATGGATGCTTGGTGGTGTCGGTTTACTCGATGCTCGGCGTACACCTTTTCCCAGAATGGTACATGCAACCTGCTCTTTTAGTGTGCGGTGCAGCTTGGTATGGTTTGATCGCCACGATTAGTTTCTTGTTATTTCCGATTCGTCCCGTACAAGATAAATTATCGGCCTGCTATGCATCGCTGGGTGATTTTTTATTTGCTAAATCCAGTGTATTCGATGTCGATATGACACCTGACAGTTATCAGCAATCCTTGATTGATCTATCGATGGAAAACGGCAAACTGGTCGGGATTTTTAACGATTTAAAAGCTTCATTGCTCACCCGACTCAAAGGCGATCGCGGACAAAAAGACACCCGACGCAGCCTGCAATATTATTTTGTGGCACAAGATATTCATGAGCGCGCAGACTCGGCGCATATCAATTATCAAGAACTGAGTAAAATTTTTCAGCACAGCGACATTTTGTTTCGTTTCCAACGTATTTTGACCATACAAGGCAAAGCCTGCAAGGATTTAAGCGAAAGTATTTTAAAGCGGCAACCCTACAAACATAACAAGCGCTTTAAACACACCTTTGAAAATCTCAAACAGTCTTTGGGGAAATTACGTCACGATCAGGTTTATGATCCGCTTTGGGTCAATGCGCTGTATGCGCTTTATCAAAATTTGAAAGGTATCGATGCACAGTTACGTAATTTAGAAACCGAACGTAATATTGCTTTAGATAAAGTGAAGCAGATGGATCATCAGCTTAAAGACGACGATCTTAAGGGCTGGAACGATATCATTGTGCGGATTCGTCAAAACCTAACACCAGAGTCGGTGTTATTTCGTCATGCTGTTCGACTTTCTGTGGTGTTGTTTGTAGGCTACATTTTTGTCCAAACAACCGGTATTCAATACGGCTACTGGATTCTATTGACTGCGCTGTTTGTTTGTCAGCCTAATTTTAATGCCACCAAACGCCGACTGCGATTACGAATTGTGGGTACATTGGTCGGCATCATTATTGGTATTGCGATCTTATACTTTGTTCCTTCACTTGAAGGTCAGTTGCTGATTTTGGTGTTGAGTGGCGTGTTGTTTTTTGAACTGCGCAGTAAACAGTATGCACAAGCCACAGCCTTTATTACCATTTTGGCGCTGATTAACTTTAATTTAGATGGCTTCGGTTTTTCTGCGGGATTACCACGCATGATCGATACCCTCATCGGCTGCGCGCTGGCGTGGCTGGGCGTTAGCTTCATCTGGCCAGACTGGAAGTTTCGACGCTTACCGCGCACCATTCGCCGTGCCATTCAGGCGCAGTGTAATTATCTGGTCGATGTGGTGCAGCAGTATCATCATGGTCGTAATCATGGTCTGAGCTATCGGATTGCGCGCCGCACTGCGCACAATACCGATGCAGATGTGGCATCTTTAATTTCTACCCTTGCGACCGAACCTGATTTTGATCCGATTCAAAAAAATCTGGCATTCGAATTTCTGTGCTTACATCATACTTTTCTCAGTTATATTGCTGCGCTGGGTGCACATCGTGAAAAGATTGATGATCAAGAGATTCTCAATCTACTCGATAAAGCATTAGACGACATTCAAGGGGCTTTACTCAGAGATGAAATGCCCGGGCTAACCGCACAGAATATGCTGCAAACCATTCGGCAGCGTTTAAAGCAAAATAGTGAAGAAGATCAACTGGCTATTATTATTTTGCAGCAGCTTTCCCTGATGTACAGTATTTTGAATCAGCTCAGTACACTCAAGCAAAGCCTGAGTCATGATCGGGATGATGCCGCCACCGAATTGGCATCGCTGTAAATCGCATGAAAATGGCACAATATATTCACGGATTGGCGTGATTTAATGCTAAACTTTGGCGAGTTTAAAATTCACTAATTGCATTTGCACTATGACCGCGAAAACTTTATACGCTTATACGCTACAGCCTGTTAACTACGAAGTGTCTGAAGCTGAACAACGTGATGCTCAGCTTAAGATTTGGCGTAGCACCAATAAAATCAGCACAAAAGCATGGATCATCATGGCAGTGGTTTTACTACTGTCTATCGCAGGGATTATTCTTCTTAAAAACTATTCCACCATTTTTTGCTGGGTTGCCATCATCTGTGTGGTGTTGTACTTCGTACTGCGGAAGTATGGCCTAGAATGGTATGTAAAACGCAAAATGAATGAATTTCCAGTTCAGGAAATTAAAGGTGTTCGTTTGGGCGTGCAGCCACACGGTATTGTAATGCGTCAGCAGATGAATGGCCAAGAAGGTGTTGGCACCATTGGCTGGAAAGACATCTATGAATGGTATAA
Source organism: Acinetobacter sp. V89_7 (assembly GCF_029967895.1). Lineage (NCBI taxonomy): Bacteria > Pseudomonadati > Pseudomonadota > Gammaproteobacteria > Moraxellales > Moraxellaceae > Acinetobacter > Acinetobacter sp. V89_7. Next base: position 145,248 of record NZ_JASCAJ010000025.1, on the reverse strand, counting down.
CACTCCAGATTTTATCTTACTGAATTTTAAAGTAAAAGGACAGCAAGGTGCATATTTGCTTCCAAAGCGTATGGACACCAAGAATTTTTCATTTAATACCATTCGTAAGCACCTGAACGAACAAGTCGGTGATGCAAAATCGTTTTAATTTGAAAACCTAAAAAAAGCCTCCGTACGCGGAGGTTTTTTTTATCTGTATTATTAAATGATAATGAAAATTAATATTATCTCGAAAATCCATATTATCTAACGAATCTTGAGCTATACTCTAGCAAAATTTAAATCTCTAATTTTGCGTTTACAGCCATGTTAAAAAAAGTCTTTTTCCAGATTCATTGGTTTTTGGGGATCAGTGCGGGTCTTATCCTTGCGTTGATGGGAGTAACGGGTGCGATTTATTCGTACGACCAGCAGATTTTAAAACTCATTAATCAGGACAGTTATGTTGTTCAGGCGCAACATACGCCTAAACTCACACCTGCACAGTTGTATCAGCACTTTGAGCAGCGTCAGCCCGATCTAAAAATCAATAGTATTACTATCGCCAAAGATGCAACCGCCTCCTCCACCTTAAATATTCAAAAAGAAGGTGAACGTCGCGGCTATAACATGATGGTGAATCCTTATACGGCTGAGGTACTGCCTGAAATCAAGGGACGTGGATTCTTTCAATTTGTTCAGCAGTTACACCGCAACCTAACGTTCGGGCCGGTGGGCAAGCAAATTACGGCAGCATGTACCTTAATTTTGATCTTTTTTGTACTCAGTGGACTCTATTTACGCTGGCCAAAACGTCACACATGGCGTCAGTGGTTGTTTGTAAAGCCAAAACTTAAAGGGCGCAATTTTATTTGGGATCTGCATGCCGTTATAGGTACATGGGTGGTGGTATTTTATTTATTGATGGCATGTACGGGCTTGTATTGGTCGTATGACTGGTGGCGTGACGGTATGTTTAAGCTGATGGGTGTTGAACGACCACAACCACAAATGCAGGCCGGACCTCGTAATGCACAAGGTCAAGTGACAAATCGGATGCAAGGTCAGCCTCAACAAGGCCATGCAGGACGAGAACATCGTGGTGAAGGCCGCGGTGAATCTCGCGAACAACTCTCTTCTGCACAAATTTATGATGCACTGAACAAGACATGGACTGGTTTTAACACCCAACTTGGCCGCGATTATTCGTCTATTACGCTCAATTTACCTAAAAAAGCCGATCAAACGATTGAGCTCTCTTTCATAGATGCAACACCACAGCATGAACGCGCCCGTAACTCAGCCGTCTATCACTATGGGACGGGTAAAATTGAAAAATTAGAGCTGTATGAAGACAAAAAACTCAATGAAAAAATCATGAGTAGCATGTTGCCAGTCCATCGCGGCAGTTTCTTTGGCCCAGTGTACCACTTTTTTGCAATGCTTACTTCTTTGGCGATGCCGCTGTTTTTTGTGACGGGTTGGATGCTGTATCTAAAACGCCGTAAGCAGAAAAAATTAACCTTGGCTGCACGCCAGCATGTCAGTGATCATTATATCGATCCAAATGCAACGCCTTGGCTCATCACGTATGCCTCTCAAACGGGTGTGGCGGAACAGCTGGCATGGCGCACTGCAACACGACTACTAGAAGCGCATCAACCCGTTCAGGTTCGACCGGTTCAGCAATTAACCGAAAGTGACTTCAAAAATTCACCACAAATTTTGTTTGTACTCAGCACCTATGGCACAGGCGAAGCCCCAGATCTGGCCAGCAACTTCGAGAAAAAATTCTTAAAGTCATCAATGGTTTTGGACCATCTCAACTATGCCATTTTGGCACTGGGGTCAAAAGAATATCCAGACAGCTACTGTGCCTTTGGCCATCGGGTCGACCTATGGTTGAAACAGTCTGGTGCACATGCCTTGTTTGATGTAATTGAAGTTAATAATGCTCATCCTGATGACATTCAAAAATGGAACACGGCACTGGCCAGTGCCACCAAACTTGAACTTCAGTCGATGAACATCGAAAAAATCTTTGATGAATGGAGATTGAGCAAGCGTGAGCTTTTAAATCCCAATAGCCAAGGTGCATCTGCATATAATCTGGAATTTACTACAGCCAATGATAGCATCTGGCAAGCTGGTGATATTGCAGAGATTCAACCGGGTAACTCGCCTGCACGAGTGAAGGCCTTTCTAGAAAAGCATCAGTTATCCGCACAAACTTATGTAGAGAGCGTTGAAAGTAAGCTGGCTCAAGCACTTTGGAATCGTGATTTAAGCACTGATGTCGAACCATTTGCCAATCCGGAACATTTACTCGAACAACTTGCTGTATTACCGACTCGCGAATACTCAATTGCCAGTATTCCAAGCCAGCAAGTATTACGATTAACCGTTCGCCAGCAGTTTGATCAAAATGGTCAATTGGGCTTGGGCTCTGGCTGGCTAACCGAACATTTAAGCGTGGGTGAATCTGTGGCCCTGCGTATTCGTACCAACCCCTCGTTTCATCTCATCGATGACAACCGCCCTATTGTTTGCATTGGAAATGGAACTGGAATTGCCGGCTTGATGAGCTTATTACATGCCCGAATTCGTCACGACTATACGGAAAACTGGCTGATTTTTGGTGAGCGCCAGCAAGCATGTGACTTTTTTTACGAAAATACGATTCGCGCATGGCAAAGCACAGGTATGTTGAAACGATTGGATCTGGTGTTCTCACGCGATCAGGCACAAAAATGCTATGTTCAAGATATCTTGAGAGATCAGGCACAGATTTTAAAACAATGGATTGATGCAGATGCTGTCATTTACGTTTGTGGCAGTATCGAGGGCATGGCATCGGGTGTCGATCAGGCACTCACCGATATTTTAGGTGAAACTCAACTCGATGCGCTTAGAGCACAAGGTCGTTATCGACGTGATGTTTACTAAAATAATGTAGCAAATTCAATAATGACCAAAACGAGATGCCAGCGCATAGTGCTGGCATTTTTTTATTTGCTATGATGAGCCGATCTTTTATATTTGACTTTGGCTTGATTATGCAGCATGTGACTTTAGCCAACCATCCATATACGCTGGGGCGTGTATTGGTACTCGGTTTAGGTTTGATTTTACTTATAGACGGATTAGCGCTGATTGCACTAAATAAAAGTCATTTTGGTGTACAAGTCACCTGTGCTACTGGTATCTTTTTAACGCTAAGCAGCCTGTATGGCCCTACTTTATTAAAAAAATTTGCACATCGTCCACGTGTTTTACGCTGGATCTATTTGGGCTGGACTGCATTTTGGCTATGGCTGGCCAGCGTGATCATTTTTTTTATTTTTTTGAGCCTACAATCTTTTAGCACACCTCAAATCTCTACACCCCGTGCCATCATTGTACTGGGGAGTGGCGTCGAAAATGGACAGCCATCGGCCATTTTAGCCGAACGCCTGATCAGTGCGGCATACTATGCTCAACACCATCCTCAAGCATTGATCATTTTAAGTGGCGGACTAGATGCACGTGAGCAAAAAACCGAAGCCGAAGTAATGGCTCAGTATTTACAGCGCAAATATCCGATGCTGAAGAATCCAGTCGCACTTGAAAATCGAAGTACCAGTACCGAACTCAACCTTAAAAACAGTCGGCCTATTCTTGAGCAGCAACATATTTCTTTGCAAGATCCTATTGTACTGGCAACCAGCGATTTTCATATCTTGCGTTCAAAGGCCATTGCACATAAACAAGGCTATCAACAGCCGATCATGCTCAGTGCACCTACTCCCCTTTTGAGCCGCTATAACACATGGCTACGCGAATACTTCGCCTTTATTAGTGGCTGGATTTTACGCGAGTACTAATTTAAACGGATCGTTCGAGGTTTTGGCAACTTAATATCTTCAAATAATTGAGGCTGCTGCACGTACAACTGATACAAGTAGTTTTTGATATCGAGTAGCATGGCTTCAGGGCGCACCAGAATATTTTGACCTTCGGGTGTAAGATTTAAGGACAACAGTGTATTTTTTTCACGTAAATACGGAATAATTTCTTGTACAAAATTCAATAAAGGAATTTCACGGGTTTGATAACTTTCCCAAGCCCCTTTAATCATGAGCTGTGCTAGCCCCTTATTTTGCCATATCGCAAACGCTTGCTGACCGTTTGGAGTGCCGCACAGGGCCCAGCCATCATCGTACAATGCCATTAACTGACGCTGCGCCACAATGCTTTCAATAAACTGCTTATAAAGTTCTTTTGGTTGTAATGTGGTGTGCTCGGAAGTCACTGATGCAGCTTTGCGTTGGTACGGATTTCTCATGAAAATTCATCAGTAACAGAAAAAAGATCTACTTGAATTTTATGAAAAATTTATAGATGACGCAATAAGGAGATGAGAAATTATGGTGGGCGCTGACGGGATCGAACCGCCGACATTCTGCTTGTAAGGCAGACGCTCTACCAACTGAGCTAAGCGCCCTGAGAGATAAAAACTGAAGGACTCAATTTTTAACTTTTCAAGTGCTGCGTGATGCAGTCCTTGAATCATACATTTTCTTGATCAGGGAATCAAGGAAATGGCGCAGCGGACGGGGCTCGAACCCGCGACCCCCGGCGTGACAGGCCGGTATTCTAACCAACTGAACTACCGCTGCACTACACTATCTCATACGAGATATATGGTCACTAAACTTGGTGGGCGCTGACGGGATCGAACCGCCGACATTCTGCTTGTAAGGCAGACGCTCTACCAACTGAGCTAAGCGCCCGCAAAGGTGTCTTGTTTAAAGTGGCGCAGCGGACGGGGCTCGAACCCGCGACCCCCGGCGTGACAGGCCGGTATTCTAACCAACTGAACTACCGCTGCACTTCAACAAAGTCACTTTTGTGGCAAACGATGATTAAAACTTAAGTGGCGCAGCGGACGGGGCTCGAACCCGCGACCCCCGGCGTGACAGGCCGGTATTCTAACCAACTGAACTACCGCTGCACTTCAACAAAGTCACTTTTGTGGCAAACGATGATTAAAACTTAAGTGGCGCAGCGGACGGGGCTCGAACCCGCGACCCCCGGCGTGACAGGCCGGTATTCTAACCAACTGAACTACCGCTGCACTTGAGTCTTAACATGAAGAGCTTGGTGGGCGCTGACGGGATCGAACCGCCGACATTCTGCTTGTAAGGCAGACGCTCTACCAACTGAGCTAAGCGCCCTTCAACGTCTTCATCGTTTGTGAGGTGCATTATAGAGAAACTTCACAGAGTGTCAAACGCTTTTCACCGACTTTTTTAAAAAACTCTATCGAGTGATTAAAAAATAGGTTGTTTTACTAAAAAACCAGCAAATTCTGTATTTTATTTAAACATTACATGCAAAATCATACAGATGAACTCTAAAAAAATATTACGACATTTCCACTTTTATTTCTGAAATATACACCAGCGCCTGCTCAGGAATGACTTCGAATAGCTCAATCAGATCTGTATTTCGCATTCGAATACAGCCATGCGACATCGGAATCCCCATGGGCTGCGTATCTGGTGTACCGTGGATATAGATATAACGCTGCTTAGAATCACAGCCTTCACCTCGGTTAAAACCCTCTTCTAGCCCATCGAGCCATAAAATGCGACTTAAAATCCAGTCACGATCTGGATATTCGGCGGCAAGTGTATCGCTATACACCTCTCCGGTAGGCTGCCGTGCAATAAAAACGGCATTGATTGGTGCAGTATGACCAAATTTTTCTGCAATCCGATGCCATCCACGAGGAGTCTTGCCACTATTTTCCTGTTCTCCAATCCCATTTTTCCCACTGGAGATCGGATAAGTCTTATGCTGTTTGAGTAAATAGAGGGTTTGTGATGCCAGATCAACCACAATATCGGCAGTATTCAAATTAAACATGATCATTTTCTGTGGGTGGAGAATGGACTTTAGAGTTTAACGCTGCTGAAGTGGGTTCAGGTCTTAACCATAACCAAATCGCAACAATCAACATAATGCTATCGGTGAAAATTTTGACCCAAAGTGGCGCGTTGGTAAATAGCATCAGAATGCCACTGATCAGCATCATGATGGAAGCAATCCATTTGGCCTTACGGGGAACTGTGCCGTGAGCACGCCAGTCGCGCAATGTGGGACCATATTTGGGATGATTTAGCAACCAAGCATCCATTTCTGGCCAGCCTTTAGATGCAGCCCAAGCCGCCAAGATAAGAAATACAGTGGTGGGCATACCCGGTAAAATTGCACCAATAATACCAAGTATGATAAATATCACCACTAAGGTACGCCAGAATAGTGTCTTCATTGTTGCAATCCTGCTCTGCAAAATCGTGTCTCTGTGAGTACCTTGCCACTGCGGAGTCAATTGGCCAAAAATATATGGACAGGTTTTATTAAGCTGTGCTCACGAGTATTATAATTCAAGTGATGACGTCAGGATTTATAAATGACTTATTTTTCTTCATGTTTGAATCAACATGAACCTTGGTTTCAGTTCAAACACGATTGTGTACGTCATCTTGCCTTTACGTTGGCTAGTCCAAATATCATCTCGCAGGTGCCTGAAGAACTGCGTTTAGAAACGCCCTTTGAGCTGCATAGCACGTCCTTTTGGTTACAACAGTACGACCATTATGTGCAACGTTTAAAAGCGCTAGATCAAGATCCTAGTCCGTTATTGGAGTTTTTAGGTCAGTTGCGCAGTACCCGTATTGGGCTGCGTTTTGAATATATGCTCTGGTTTTGGTTGCTCGATACTGATTATCACGCATATAAACTCATCGGACACAGCATTCAAAAAATGAAGGGCACGCAAACCATAGGTGAGCTGGATTTTCTGGTCTATAACACGACTGAGCAACGTATTGAACACTGGGAAGTTGCACTCAAATACTATTTAGGTGAAAAAGATTTAAGCTTGCCTTATTGGTATGGTCTGAACCGTGAAGATACCTTATTGAAAAAACTGGCTTATTTCACCGAACGTCAATTTCAATTTGAAGAGGCGCTGGGTCATCGCATTGATCAGCGCTTTGCCGTACTCAAAGGTCAGTTATATAGTCCACAACACATGCAACACCCCAAGCTCCCTAAGTGGCTAAATTCGCATAGGCGCATTGGATACTGGGGCTTTCAGACTCAAGCTGATTTTCGCCGGCTGACACGTCATGAATGGATGTGTCCACAACTACATGGCTCAACCACACCTGCTTTATGGTGGAGCAATGGACTTTATGTGAATACACAAAATCCGGCAGATTGCTATATGTTTCGTCAGGCGCCAGCCGTGCCTTGGGTGCCCGGCATGTTTGAATAAAATAATAATTCTTAAGAATAATTCTTCTTTGAAACATTTATTAACGTTTCTACTATCAAAAAGTAATGTTCTTTTAGACGTTTAGTTTTTAATCTCTAGTTACATCAGAATTAAATCTAAAGTGGAGACAGATGATGAAAAAAATCTTAGCTGCGTCAATTATGGTTGCTTTTGTTTTAACTGGCTGTAACACCTTTAAGGGGTTCGGAAAAGATGTATCAAGCGCTGGTGATGCGGTAACCAACACTGCGCAAAAAACTCAAAATAAAATCTAATTTTATTTGAAGCAAAAAAACCTTATCTTTTTGATAAGGTTTTTTTATTTGAGCATACCCATTAGTTGATGTTTGACCTATGATATTGAGTTAGATTTTTCCAGACTCAAATTTTGGTATGAACCCTTCCGATACTCTCGAACTCAGTTTAGATTTACTTCGCCGCCCCTCTGTGACTCCTGAAGATTATGATTGTCAGGCGCTGATGGCCAAACGTCTTGCGCACGTTGGCTTTCATATTGAAAACATGCGCTTTGGCGAAGTCGACAATTTATGGGCGCGCCGCGGTACTCAAGATCCTGTGTTCTGTTTTGCTGGCCATACCGATGTGGTTCCTACCGGTAACCTTGAGGCATGGAACAGCGATCCGTTTCAACCTGAAATTCGCGACGGTATTTTATATGGGCGCGGTGCTGCCGATATGAAGACCGCACTAGCAGCCATGGTGGTGGCCTCTGAACGCTTTGTAAAAAAACATCCAGATCACAAGGGTTCTATTGCGTTTTTGATTACGTCTGATGAAGAAGGCCCATCAATTAACGGTACGGTAAAAGTGGTTGAAACTCTCGAAGCACGTAACGAAAAAATGACGTGGTGCCTAGTGGGTGAACCATCGAGTACCAGCCAGTTGGGTGACATTATTAAAAATGGCCGTCGTGGCTCATTAAATGCCGTTCTGACAGTGAAAGGCAAACAAGGTCATGTGGCCTATCCTCACCTCGCACGTAATCCGATTCATCTCGCCTCTGCTGCCCTTCACGAACTCTGCGAGACTGTGTGGGATCACGGTAACGAATATTTTCCGGCAACATCTTTTCAGATTTCAAATATTCATGCGGGAACTGGTGCGACCAATGTGGTGCCCGGTACGATGGCTGTTACCTTTAATTTCCGTTATTCGACTGAAGTGACTGCCGAACAGCTTAAAGAACGTGTACTGGAAATTTTACAGCGTCATGGCCTTGAGTATGATATTTCATGGACGCACTCAGGATTACCATTTTTGACTCCTGTTGGTGAATTGGTGAATGCCGCGACCACTGCCATTAAAAATGTTACCGGTGTCGATGCCAAACTTTCGACTAGCGGCGGTACATCTGATGGCCGTTTTATTGCACCGACTGGCGCGCAAGTACTTGAGCTGGGTGTTTTAAATGCGTCTATTCATCAAATCAACGAACACGTTAATGTCGCCGATCTGGAGCCTTTGGCCGAGATTTATGAGCAGATTCTTGAAAATTTATTGACTTGATATTTAAGGGCTCTTCGGAGCCCTTTTTCATTTCAGCCATGATCATAAAACGGTTTGCCTAGTTGCTTGCATGAGCAGCATCTGGATTTTGGCGAGCAGTTGTTCCTCTTGAAAAGGTTTTCCCAGATAATCGTTCACCTCAAGCTGCTGTGCCATCTCGCGGTATTTTTCGCCCGTACGTGAGCTGATCATGATAATCGGTAAAGCTTGCAGTAAATTGTACTGACGTAAACGACGGGTAAATTCGAACCCATCCATTCGCGGCATCTCAACGTCGAGTAAAATGACATCTGGACGAATGTGCTCCAGCTTCTCTAGCGCATCTTGGCCATCTTTGGCTGTTACTACATCGTACCCTTGGCGTTCGAGTAAACGTGATGTGACCTTTCGAACCGTCACTGAATCATCCACCACCATGATCATGGCTCGCTCTTCACGCACAGCGCGCTCGTGGTCGGTATCGTGGCGATATTGTCGTGGCTGCTGATCGACTTGTTCTGCAATGGTAATCGGATCTAAGATCAAACAGACTTGCCCATCGCCTAAAATCGATGCGCCCGCCACCACTTTAACCTGACTAAACTGTTGCCCGATTGGTTTCACCACAATCTGACCACGTGATCCGACCACCTGATCAACCAGCAACGCCACCTGCGGCCCTGTGCTGGAATGAATCAGCAACACCTCCAGCTCACCTGTGATGGTTGACCAGTCTGGCTCGACCACATTACTTACAAATTCACCCAGATAACGTAATTTGTAGCGGGTATTATCAAGCTCAAAACGATCTTGCTGGCTATTAAAGTATTGTTCCAAAATCAGCGGCGATAAGCGCACAATACGCTCAATTTTACCCAGTGGTAAGGCATATTGCTGATCAAGCACCTTGACCATCAGCGCATCACTGACCGCTACTGTGGTGGGCACACGCAGGCTAAATGTGGTTCCCATACCCGCTTGGGCAGTTACGGTGATTTTACCTCCAAGTGCCTTGATTTCGTTATGCACAATATCGAGGCCAACACCACGCCCCGAAATATGGGTAATTGCAGACGCCGTTGAAAACCCCGGGTAAAAGATATACTGGAAGATTTGATCGTCATCTAAAGTATGAAAATGGTCTAAATAGCCCAGTTGCTGCGCCTTGTTTGCAATTGCATTGCTGTCCATGCCTCGACCATCATCTTTTAACTGCAAGACCACATCAGTACCATGACGGCGGATAGAAAGCTCAATAGTCCCGATTGATGGTTTACCTTGGCTCAGTCGTGTTTGCTGATCTTCAATACCATGATCGATGGCATTGCGGAGCATATGTTCGAGCGGTACGACCAAACGCTCTAGAATACTCCGATCTAACTCGCCTTCTGTATTGTGAACCAGCAGTTGAGTTGGTCGATTCAGCGCCAGAGCAGTTTGTCGGACGGTGCGTTGTAAGCGTGGTAAAAGATGCGAAAACGGAACCAGTCGAGTACGAATCAGATTTTCTTGCAGATCGGCCTGAATTCGCGATTGCTGGAGCAGTAAACTTTCGGTATCTCGAATTTTTTCGGTCAAACTGGTACGAAAATCGAGTAAATCCGATGCCGATTCTGCCAAGGATTTACTTAAATGATAAAAATTTGAATATTGCTCTGGCTCAAGCGTGGCGGTATGTTCACCAGAAAGTTGTTGTAAAGATTGTGTATCTAACACCCGATCCAGATGTTTAAGCTGACGCGATAAACGCTGAATCGCCAGTTCCATTTCACCCAAAACGGTATCGACCTGCGCAATATCCATCTGAATTCGGGAGCGATTGATGGCGTTTTCACCAGATTGATCAATCATTTTGTCAATCAGATCTGCCGAAACACGGATCATTTCATTGCTTTCATCAACCGCAATGGAAGTGTCCCACTCACCATGCATAGACGGCGGCTCTGTGCCGTCACCCGGACTAACCGCACCCGATTCGGACAATGATGCGGCAATCTGTTCAAACTGTACCGGAAACAAAGGTTGGGTCAGTTCTAACTGCTCAAGTTGATGCTTAAGTTCGTGATAATGATCGTAACGCGTATCAAAAATTGCCAGTCTCAACCACTGTACGGCGTTGAGAAGTAATGGATCGTAGCTGCTCGTTTTAGAATTGTGCAGATTCATCCGCTCAAAGGTAATCTCAAGTCGCGTGGTAATGTCCATGACATATTTGAGTTCGAGCAGCCGTGCACTGCGCGTTAAGCGATGAAAAATACGTTGTAGCTCCAACAGCAAGTGACGCTGATGACGCTCCTTGATCCATTGCTGAAGATTGAGTTCGGCCTGTGAAAGCAAATCTTGTGCTTCATCCACAAACATTTTTTCGACCAAGGTTTGCGGAAAAGTCTCAGAGGCGGCGGGTACTGAATTGAACGCCAGTACTTCACCCAAGCTCATCTGATCGTCAAGCTTTAACCCAGCCTGCTTTATTACTTGATTTTGAGTAAAATCCGCTTCAGAGAATGCGGCCGGCAACCAGTCTTCGATATGTTGAAGCACATCCAAGACATGACTTACCGGAAACTCTACTGCATGCTGATACAGGTTTTGAATCCGTTCGGCCAGATCATCATGCACAATTCGAATGATCTTGATCAGTTCGAATGAAACATCTAATTGCTGATAGATCAGACGTTGATAAATCGATTCCAGCTCATGTGCAATCAAACCGATCTGATTTAGCTGAACCATATTGGCACCCCCTTTTAAGGTGTGCAAAAACCGGATCAGATGTTGCAAGATATCTAAATTATGTGGCGCTTCGGCCCAGAGCGTCAGCTCGGTTTCGACGCCTGCCAGTAGTTCTTCACTCTCTTCAAGGAAAATTTCCAGCAAACTGTCATCGACCTGTAACGGCTGTGCCAGCACAAGCTGACGATCTTCTGCCAAATAAGACATCAGTCGCATGTCGAGATTAAGTACTGAATCGGTACTGATGTCACCATGTTGAGTCGTTACACTTTGAGAAGCAAATTCTTCCAAATCAAGCGGTTTAAATGGCTTGATTTCTCGATTGAGCTGATCAAACAGCACCTGATACGGTGTAAAAGAACTAATGTGCTGTGCCGCAGCCAAACTATCAAACAGCCCCACAAATGCGGTATGCACTGGCTGGAATGCATCATATAGGCTTTGAGGAAAATCACTACTCGTGATTCCGATGAGTTCTTGATAAACCGATTGCAAATGCTGGGTAAAAATATGCAAAACACGTGTTCGGTCTGTATCGGTCGCAGCGTATAGGCTTGCGGCCTGTTCCTGTAAAATCACAATATAATCGACCGACTGGTGCCGTATACGATCTTGAAACTCAAATTCGGCATCGAGCAAATCATCAATTTCAAGTGCGAGTAAGGCCGCTACCACACCGCCATTAAGCTGTAACTCATGTGCAGCAGTCGATTCGAGCTGATGCTGATAAAGCTGATACTGATCTAAAAAGATATTCAGTAGTGGTTGAAGCATCTTGGCCTCTAAGCCATGCTGAATGTTGTGCACCGCCTGTGTAATAAATTCCAGATACTGACCAAGCAAAGCCTGCTCGGTAGAGAGTAGTGCTCCATGCTGAAGTAATCTCTGCTTGATTGTGCTTTCAAGTGCTGTACTGGCATCAAAAATCGCATCGATACAGGCCATGGATGAGCTACCACGTATGGTATGCAAGGCACGTAACAGTCGGTTAAAGTCATCATCCGAAGGGGCTGAGTTTGCTAAAAAATGATGGATATCTGCAACATAAACCGAGATTTCTTCTAGAAAAATGACAATAGATTCATTTAGTTTGACGCTGTTAGTTGGCGCGAGTTCCAATTCATCAGCTGTCTGAGATGCTCTCATGAGCAGAGTCATCAGCGCAGGTTCTATCTCGAGATTGAGTTGTAACTGTGACCCAATAAATGCATAGGGCCGTAAATCGACACGATGTGGCTGGCGTTGTTTAAAATCCTCAATCAGTTCATCTTGATAAAGCCGATAAACCTGAGCCACATACTGCTGAATCGGGAGTGTAGTAGGTAAAATTGAGTTGAGAATTCGTGTGAGGGTTTCCTCCACCATCCATGCAATTTCACTCGACGCATTGGCCCCCACCATCCGGCCCGTACCTTTTAAATTATTAAAGTGCCGACAGATTTCTTGCAACAAGGCTTGATCGTCAGGCGTCGTATGCCAAGCCTGAATCAGGCGCTCCAATGCACTAAACACCTCTTCGAGCTCTTCAATAAAAACGTCAAGAATCTCCTGATCCTGATCCAGATATTGATCTTCAGGCAAGGTCAGCGCCGCCAGACGCGTATTTAATGCGGTGTCCATATCCGAATGCTGCGCTCAGCAACCCCAATCTTCATGCGCTGTTTTGATCCCCTTAATCAATTCTTTTTTATTCGGTCATCTCTAGTTGATAACCAGAAATTGCCAGCTCTAATTCTTTAATGATCGCATTCAACTGCTGAAGATACAATCCGAGCTGCTGTCCTTTGGCATCACAACCACTCATTTCTGTTGTATCTGTTTGAACGCTGTGTTGCACGTGGTGCGTAAGGTGCGTTGCGATCTGTTCAACTTGCAGTAAGGTGAGACGTGCCTGATCTAGCTCCGTTACAGACCGTTGTACCGAATCAATCAAATGTCGGTATTGCTGCAACATCAGGTTCAGGGCATCTGCAATTGTACCGGTAAAATCCTCAGAAACAGTCGCTTGCCGCCTTAAATCACCCTCGGCGAAATCACTGATCTCATTGAGTAAGCGCAAGATTGCGTGCTGATGCTGACTGGTTTCATAAGCACTTTCGAACTGCTGTGCTGTATCAGCAACCTTTCGCATCGATAAACGCATCAACTGCCAAGTCGCGTAAGCCAATCCGAGTAATGCAATCACAACCACACTGATCAAGAGTATGGCAAACATATTGTTTTGACTTTTTGCCAAGCGATCTAGCGACTGTAATAATTGCTCAGATTGTTTGGGTAACTGCCAATAAGCCTGCCAAAGCTGCTCCACCTGATCAGGTTGCAATAAAACGCGCTCAATTTTAGGCTGTAATGCGCTATCAAATTCAAGTTGAATATCTTGCAGCAAAGCTCGCTGTAGCGGATCTTGCACAGCATTTAAGCCCTGCACGGGATCGCCAAGAAGCTGTCGCAGAATACCAGCTCTAAACTGCTGGGTATCTTCAATAAAATCATGCACCGTTTGCGGTGTGGCCTGCTCAGGTAAAATGGGAGAATGTCCCCATTTTAAAAGCTGTGATGCGCTCTGCTCTTGTTGCTGGGCCAGTTTTAAATGCCCGATATCAGCAGGTTGATGCTGCAATAACTCGATTAGCTGCGCATAATTCGATTGTATTTCGGGCATCGAAAGCTGCATCGATAAATGTAAAAACTGAACTTGTCTGGCAAGATCAGGATCGGCTTGAATTCTCTCAATACTGTGTGACAATGCCTGCCAATCGGTCATGACACGCTGATAAGCCGAGGTATCTGATGCAATTTCTGCGAGATCGTTTTGAAACTGTTGATGCGTCGCGCTTAAATTTTTACGGTTTTGCAGTGAATCTGACCGTAAAATTTCCAGTGATTCAGACATAAACTGCTGATTGAGTATGGTCAATGCCATCATTTTTTGATCGACATGATGCCGTTTTTGCATGTGCTGAATCAGAAAAATGCTCGAAACGAGTAGAATCGTCGTCATCAACAGCATAAGCAGGAGCAAACGCTGTAACTGCTGCGGCGATTCAAACCGATTGGAAAAATGATCTGCTTTAAACCATCCACTCCATCGGTGGTGATCTGACTCAATACGTCTGTTTTTGACGCTTGCGATCCACGTCATATCCCCACCCCTCATGATCACAACACCGTTTAAAATTTGTATTAATGGTGCTGCGAGGCATTCATAAAATCGTGATTGCCTAATAATTGACTCAATAAAAAAATATGCCAGCGCTGCTGATACTGTTGAAAATAGCCGCGACAATACGGCTGAAACATCACGCCAAGATCATGCTGATGCGAAAAATAATGCGTTTTATTAAAATGCTGTACACCAAATACCTGATCGACAATCAGCCCGATATAATGTTGATTGTGGCTGATACACATCACTTTATGTTGTGTGTGTTCCTGATAATTCTGTTTAGAAATAAACTCAGACAAACTCGATACGGCCAGCAATCGCCCGCGAATATTTGCCAAACCTTTTAGCCAAGGCTGTGTATTGGGAACACGGGTATAACTTGGCGGATGAATGACTTCAGTGACTTCCCCTAATGGCGCAACGAAATAATGCCCCATCAATTCAAATGCGATACCTGTCCAGCGTTCTGCCTGCTCAATCGACTCATGCTGTACGCTCAAATCATCTGGCGTATATGCCGCCAAATGTATATCGCTGCTCTGAGCCATGTTACGAATCTGACAGAATATATTGCTGAATCACGTCGATCAGCTGATTTTCATCAATGGGTTTGGTCAAATACTCTTTGGCGCCCTGACGCTTACCCCAAATTCGATCTGTGGCCTGATCTTTGGTACTCACAATCACCACTGGAATATGCTTGGTGCTTTCGCCACGGCAAATCTGACGGGTGGCTTGAAAACCATTCACACCCGGCATTACTACATCCATCAGCACCAGATTCGGCTGTTCGGCCTGAGCCAGCGTCACACCATCTGCACCATTGGTGGCTTCAAGCACTTGATAACCGTGTCGGGTCAATATTTCACGAAACCGATACGTCTCGGTGGGTGAATCATCAACGATCAATATACGCGCCATAATGACCTCAAATTTATTTATTGGAATTAAACAATGACATGATTACGAATTGCGCTTAACAATTCATCTTTACTAAATGGCTTGATCAGGTATTCATCGGAGCCCACGATACGCCCTTTGGCCTGATCAAATAATCCATCTTTACTTGAAAGCATAATTACGGGAATATGCTGGTAATTTTGTGAATTTTTAATCAGCGCACAGGTTTGATATCCATCTAGGCGTGGCATCATAATATCCACAAAAATAATATCGGGATTGGTCTGTGCTATTTTTGATAATGCTTCAAAGCCGTCTGTCGCCGTGACCACGGTATAGCCTTCTTTTTGCAGCAGCGTTTCAGCAGTACGACGAATGGTTTTTGAATCATCAATCACCATAATTTTAATTGCTTTGGGTGCATCTTCCATTCATTCGTCCTTTTCAAATGCCCAATTCAGGCAAACTAATCTGTTATCAAGTGTCATGGCATTTTTACATAGTTAAAGTCTTGTTTTCAATTGATCCACTAGAACATCTTTTTTTCATTTATCTCAATTTACGCTAAACTAAAACGATAAAACCCGTGGATTTACAGCGTATAAATCCATCTTAATATACCAAGATTATGATTCAAAAAAAATTAATCTAATTTTATTGGGGAGAAGCACATGGTTCAATCCATAGAATTTGCGCCTGCTGTGCGGCGACAGCCCTTTCAGTTGGGTAAACAAGTAACGTTATTCATTTTACTCATGTTCTTCTATCTGCTTGGATGTGCAGGCGAGATTCATGCCAAATGGTATCGCTATTATGATTCGCGTGGCACTGCCAATATCAGCGCCAACGTAACGCCAGCACATATTCGCTATGGATATGAGTCGCTCGATCAAAATATGCAAGTGATTGCGAAGACGCCCGCATGGAATGGCGACCGAGACGCCAAAACTCAAGCCAGATATGAATCACAAGCACGACAACAACAATATGATCTCAAACTCAAACGTGCCTATGGCAACAGTAAAATTGCCACGATGAAACGCGATGAATCTTTAAATAGCATCAAAAAACAGATCGCATTTCAGCAAGAACAGCTCAAACAGCAACAAAATGATCGAGTGATGTATAAAAATCAGGAAAATCAATATATAAGAAAAGGGCAAAACATACCGGTATCGGTACGCGAACACATGTTACAAAACCAGCAACAGATCCTCGCCAGCAAGGCGATGCTGAAGCAAATGCAAGACAACTATAACAGCACTCAAATCCATTATGCAGATGTGATTGCACGCTTAAAAAAAATGGAATAACCGTTATAATCGGTGGCAAAGTCGACACAACATCACATTATTTAAAGGATAACACTGCATGCGTAGCACCCTTCTGGTTCTTTCGAAAGCGACCATACTCAGTATGAGTTTAATGGTCGCAGCATGCAGTCAAAAAGATGCCGCCGAAAGCTCACAGCAATCAGCCAATACTGCAGCAATTGAGTTAATTGGTGCCGATCTGGTGGCGGTCAAATCCGGTCAAATCGAACAGAAAACGGCATTTATCGGAACCATTCGGGCTGTCAATCAAAGTTCGGTACAGGCACAAGTGACCGCAACCGCCACACAGGTCAATGTGAATGTTGGACAGTCGGTGACTAAAGGGCAGATATTGGTGCGTCTTGACAATCAGGACAATGCGGCACGGCTTTCCCAAGCACGTGCCAATCTTGCGTCGGCTCGGGCACAAGCAGATTTGGCCAAAAATCTGATGCAACGAAAAAAGCGTCTGCTTGATCAAGGTTTTATTTCACGCGTGGAATACGAACAAAGTGAAGTTGATTACAAAGCACAATTAGAGACGGTGAATGCACAGCGTGCCAATGTCGATATCGCCGAAAAAGCCAATTTAGATGGCATCATTCGCAGCCCGCTTTCAGGGGTGATTACCAAGCGTCAAGTAGAACCAGGTCAAACCGTTGCGGCGGGCAGTACGCTGTTTGAAATTGTCGATCCAGCTCAGTTAGAAATTCAAGGAAAATTGCCAATCGAACAACAATCCGCATTGGCAGTAGGGAAAAAAATAAGCTTTAACATTCAAGGTGAGCGCACGGTGCAAGAGGCACGTTTAAGCCGAATTTCGCCTGTGGCCGATCAGGTCAGTCGTCAAATCGAATTTTTTGCACAACCGAGCAGCCCGATTCGCTCACTCAGTATTGGTGCATTTGTAGAAGGTTTTATTTATAGCCAGGATCAGATATCGGGGCAGATTATTCCACTCAATAGTATTCAGAGTATGGATCAACAGCCATATGTCTGGGTGGTTCGTCAGCAAAAGCTGCATAAAGTGGCCATTAAACTTTTAGAAAAACGCTTCACTGATGATGTTGCCATCGTTCAGGGATTACAACCGGGAGATCGCGTGAGCCGAATCGCATTTGAAAATAGCGATGACAACAAGGCCGTGCGCATTTCTGGCAATTAACATCAGGATTGAGTCTATGTGGTTAACCCGAATCAGCGTCAAATATCCCGTCTTTACCATTATGATGATGCTCAGTCTGATGGTATTAGGGCTGGCTTCGTGGCAACGAATGGGAGTAGAAGAATTTCCCGATGTCGATTTCCCGTTTGTGGTGGTATATACCAACTATCCCGGCGCCTCTCCTGAAGCCGTTGAATCTGAAATTACCAAAAAACTTGAAGACCAGATCAATACCATTTCGGGCCTAAAACAGATCACCTCGCAATCGAGTGAGGGATTATCCATGATTGTGGCAGAGTTCAATCTGGATGTGGCATCGAGCGTTGCAGCGCAAGATGTGCGCGATAAAATTGCGGTGGCAAAAGCTAATTTTCGTGACGAAATTGAAGACCCAGTGGTCGAACGCTATGATCCAGCCAGCAGCGCGATTATGTCGGTGGTCTTTGAAACCAACTCAATGTCACTTCGTGATTTTAGCTCTTACATCGATCAGCGGATTTTACCGCAGTTACGTACCATTCCTGGTGTGGGTACAGTCAGTCTGCTGGGCGATGCCAAACGGCAAGTACGCATTGTGGTCAATCCGCAAAAAATGCAAAGCTACGCGATTGGGATTGATCAGGTCATCAATACCCTTAAAAATGAAAATGTAGAAATTCCGGGCGGCAGTTTAAAGCAGCCGAATCAGGAACTGGTCATTGAGATTCAGTCCAAAGTGATTCAGCCCTATGGCTTTGGTAATTTGGTGGTCGCCAATAAAAACGGCGTACCGATTTATTTAAAGCAAATTGCTGAGGTTGAAGACACACAGGCCGAGCTGGAAACGGGCGCCTTTCAAAACGGTAAAACTGCTGTTTCGGTAGATATTTTAAGAAGCTCAGATGCAAACGTGATTCAGGTGGTCGATAACACCTACAAAGTGCTCGATAAAATCAAGGCACAGCTTCCCAAAGGCGCAAGTTTGCATGTGGTTGTCGATACTTCAAAAAGTATCCGCGCTTCAATTAAGGACGTTGCACGTACCATCATCGAAGGTGCCTTACTGGCCGTTTTGATTGTATTGCTGTTTTTAGGTTCTTTTCGCTCCACCGTTATTACAGGTTTAACACTTCCGATTGCCTTACTGGGTACCCTCACCTTTATCTGGGCATTTGGTTTTAGCATCAACATGATGACCTTGCTGGCCTTGTCCTTGTGTATTGGCTTGCTGATTGACGATGCCATTGTGGTTCGGGAAAATATTGTACGCCATGCCGAAATGGGTAAAGACCATGTTACCGCGGCATTAGATGGCACAAAAGAAATTGGGCTGGCCGTACTGGCCACCACACTCACGATTGTGGCCGTGTTTTTACCTGTGGCATTTATGGGCGGTATTATCGGACGTTTCTTTTATCAATTTGGCGTGACGGTCAGCACCGCGGTTCTGATCTCGATGTTTGTCAGTTTTACTCTCGATCCGATGCTCTCTGCATACTGGAAAGAAAAACCGCGTAACCGCCCACCAGGCCGAATCAAACGCTTTTTTAACTGGATTTCTAAAGAACTCGATAAACTTACCCATGTTTATGAGCGTGTTCTCAAGCTTGCACTGCGTTTTCGTCTAATCACCCTCCTGATCGCGATTGCTTCTCTGGTCGGAGCGCTGGGCTTGTCCAAGCTGATTGGTACCGAATTTGTACCCACGCCCGATAAAGGTGAAGTGCGAATCAAGTTTGAAACGCCTGTCGATGCCTCTTTAGAATATACACAGGCCAAGCTGGATCAGGTCACAAAAATCGTCAATACGTTTGGCTTTGTAAAATCGACCTACGGCGTGATTAATGGCGTCACCGATCGGGGTAAAAACCATGCGACGCTTCGCGTCACGGTGACGCCACGACAGCAACGTCAGCAAAGCCTAACCGAAATCAACAACATCTTTCGCAAACGCTTACAGTCGGTGGCAGGCATTACCGTGACCTCCGTGGCTTCTGCCGATGAAACGGTTTCGGGCGGACAAAAGCCCATCATGATTTCAATTAAAGGCCCAGATCTGGACGAGTTACAGCGTATCTCAGATCGGTTTATGGTTGAAATGAAGAAAATCAATGGCGTGGTCGATCTGGAAAGTTCACTTAAAGCACCCAAACCAACGTTGTCTATTCAGATCAATCGGGTACTGGCAAGTGATTTAGGGCTTTCGGTCAATCAGATCGCGAGCGCACTGCGCCCCTTAATTGCAGGTGAGAATGTCACCACATGGGAAGATGAGCGCGGTGAAACTTACGATGTGAATTTACGACTGGCCGAAGCCAATCGTGCACGCCCAAGCGATCTGGAAAATCTGTATTTAAGCTCGAATAAAACCGATGCCAACAATCAGCCTGTGTTAATTCCACTGGCATCTGTTGCTTCGTTTGAGCAAACCCTCGGTGCCGCACAAATTAATCGCCGCGACTTGTCACGTGAAGTACTGGTCGAGGCCAATACCTCAGGACGACCATCGGGAGATATTGGTAAAGATATCCAGCAACTGCAACAGAACTTTAAATTGCCAGCCGGCTATAGCTTCGATACGCAAGGTGCCAATGCCGATATGGCCGAGTCGGCAGGATATGCGCTGACTGCAATTAGCTTGTCGATTATTTTTATTTATATTGTACTCGGCTCGCAGTTCAACAGCTTTATCCATCCGGCGGCCATTATGGCCTCATTGCCACTGTCATTGATTGGTGTGTTTCTTGCGCTGTTTTTATTTAACAGTACCTTAAACCTGTTTTCGATTATCGGAATCATTATGCTGATGGGGCTGGTCACCAAGAATGCGATCTTGCTGATTGATTTCATTAAAAAAGCCATGGAGCGTGGTGAAACTCGTTTTGATGCAATTTTACAGGCAGGCAAGACGCGCTTGCGTCCCATTTTAATGACCACGAGCGCGATGGTGATGGGTATGGTGCCACTGGCATTGGGTTTGGGTGAAGGCGGCGAACAAAGTGCTCCTATGGCGCATGCGGTGATTGGTGGCGTGATCACCTCGACCCTACTCACCTTGGTGGTGGTGCCCGTGATTTTCACCTATTTGGATGATTTGAAAAATTTCTTGTTACGCCAAAGCCGCAAATTAATGTCATAATCTGTTTTTTACGAAATGAGATGAAATCTTCATCTCATTTTTTATTATAATCTGGTGTTTTTATCGTGCTCTGTTTAAGAGCCCATTTTTAGGACTGTTTCCATGCGCGCAAGCCGCTTTTTATTTGCAACGTTAAGAGAAACCCCAAACGATGCCGAAGTGATTTCGCATCAGCTCATGCTTCGAGCCGGGATGATTCGTAAATTGGCTTCAGGTTTATATACTTGGTTGCCGATGGGCGTACGCGTATTAAATAAAGTAGAAGCGATTGTGCGTGAAGAAATGAATCGTTCAGGCGCGCTTGAAGTCTTTATGCCCGTCACTCAACCTGCGGGCTTGTGGGAAGAATCAGGCCGTTATGTGCAATACGGCCCGGAGCTTTTACGTTTTAACGATCGTCATGACAATCCCTTTGTACTTGGGCCAACTCATGAAGAAGTCATTACCGACTTGGCTCGCACTGAACTGAAAAGTTATAAGCAATTGCCAATGAACTTTTATCAAATTCAGACCAAATTCCGTGACGAGATTCGTCCACGCTTTGGTGTGATGCGTTCACGTGAATTTATCATGAAAGATGCGTACTCGTTTCATGTCGATCAAGCTTCATTGCAAGAAACCTACGACAACATGTACGACACCTACTGCCGTATCTTTACCCGTTTAGGTTTAGATTTCCGCCCTGTGCAGGCCGATACAGGCTCGATTGGCGGTTCAGGTTCGCATGAGTTCCATGTGCTTGCCGATAGCGGTGAAGACGATATCGTATTTTCGAGCGAATCTGATTATGCAGCCAATGTAGAAAAGGCAGAGGCGATTTTGGTGGGTGAGCGTGCCGCTCCTACTCAAGCCTTGAGCATTGTAGAAACACCAAATCAGAAAACCATTGCTGATGTTTGTGCCTTCTTAAACGCTGATCCGAAACAATCAGTAAAAGCGTTGTTGGTGCAAGGCAATGCCGATGAAAAAGGCGATGTCCCTGTGATCGCGCTATTTTTGCGTGGCGATCACGAACTCAACGAAATCAAGGCAGAGCATCATCCGCTTATTGCAGCACCGCTGACGTTTGCAACTGAGGCACAATTACAACAACTTGGTTTGACCGCAGGTTATGTCGGCCCACAAGGATTGCTTGAAAAAGGCCTGACCGTGATTGTCGATCGCGCAGCGTCAGTCCTGTCAGATTTTATTGCTGGTGCTAACGAAGCCGACAAACATGCCACTGGTGTAAACTGGGAGCGTGATGCAACTTATACCGAGGTTTATGACCTTCGTAATGTCGTGGATGGTGATCCATCTCCAGATGGTCAAGGTGTACTACAAATCAAACGTGGTATTGAAGTCGGGCACATCTTCCAGTTAGGTCAGAAGTATTCTGAAGCGCTGAATTGTACGGTTCTGGGCGATGACGGTAAGCCACTGGTTGTGACCATGGGCTGTTATGGTATTGGTGTCACTCGTGTTGTGGCTTCTGCCATTGAGCAAAATTACGATGAAAAAGGCATTATCTGGCCATCTGCAATTGCGCCTTTTGAGATTGCAATTGTGCCGATGAATGCGCATAAATCACCAAAAACGCTTGAAGCTGCTGAAGCACTTTATGCAGAATTGCAAGCGCAAGGCTATGATGTTTTGCTTGATGACCGTAATGAGCGTCCAGGCGTGAAATTCTCTGATCTGGAGCTAACCGGTATTCCACATCGTATTGTGATTGGTGAAAAAGGCTTGGATGCAGGAACCTTTGAATATAAAGGCCGTACCGATGCTGAGTCTGTTAACTTAACCAAAGACGAGCTCATGGCAAAACTTAAATAAGCGACTCAAATTAAAAAAGCAGGTTTGATACCTGCTTTTTTTATGAATTGACTAACAAAACTTCAAATTTCCATAACAGTTACTAATCGGCATTTGACCCAAATCGACAGGCGCCAAATTCACCGGTGTTCCTAAAAGAGCGCCAGAAACAGCACCAAGTGCATTTAAATAGACATCTTGAGTGATATTCAAATTATTAAATTGAGTTTGTGGAATCGAGATCCACCAACCTTTCTGTGCTGCATTATTACTCCATGTTTGGTCACTGACATTTTGCCAACGTATATCTTTACTTTGTGAAGAAATATAAGCATTACTGGTCGCGATCAAATTCCCATTCGAATCCGTATCAGCCACCAGTAGCTGGTGTACTGTTCTATAGGGAATATCGTTCATATTCACATTGGTTAATTTTAAGCCAAGCAAAGATGCTGAAGCCTGAGCCGTCAGTTTGGTTAAACTAAAAGTTGAATTTCGGTTATTGATTAATGTTGTACTATAATCATCTACTTTTGCCGTTCCATTTAATTGTATTAATGGCAGATTTCCACCATTACATGAATTTCCCGAAGAACTTACTCCTAAAGTACAAGCATGCACATTGGTTAAATTTGCATTGGTTACGCGTACGCCAATATCTCCGCTTAATGAATTGATTCCAGTATCATCTGCAAGCGTATTTAAGTCACCATTTGAGCCAATATTCATAATCCCCAGCGCCGAAAGTGCCCCTAAACGAAATCCTGTAATGGTTCGTGTGGCAGCAGAGTCTGGATTTTGAATCGCAAACTCAATAAACGGATTGGTGAGTTTAAAGTCTGTCCCTACTCCGGCCCCTTGCGCGGTTGAGCTGGTGATTCCGGTCAGTGCGATATTATCAATATCAATATCACATCCAGTTCCTTTTACACCACCACAGCCCAATTGCAATTTCTTAATATTGGCATTGAGTTCAAGTTGAGCTTCTAATCCCAATCGATAAAATCCCATGTTTCCGTTGGGGTTAGATCCGCCAGGTGCAACATAGTTTAAATTAAGCAATGCCTGTCCGGTGACTTCAGACATTTGCTGATCATCTAAAGAGGTCAAACGATCTGCAAATGCAGCCTGCGTCAAACATAGTCCCGCGGCTGTCAGTAAGATGGCTTTTAGCTGTTTCATCATGATCTTCCTTGATTACCGTGGTGTAATCCCAATACTGCTACGAATGGTTCCGCCCGTAATCACCATTTGTCCAAGTTGCTGACCTGTGGAGGCAGCCGTCGGATAAAAATTAAGATTGGCTTTGAGCACCTGTGATGGTGTTTGAGATGGATTGAGATCCACTTGATTGGCCACCACAAACGTATCTTTGGTGAGTTTCAGATTCGTATTTAGATTCAAATTTCCCGAGATTTTATCTAGACCCAGCGCCGCATTCGTACTTGGATCGACAATATGGATGTAATTGCGATTTTCGTTACTGGCTGAAGCCAGTAAATTCACATTTCCTTTTAAGGTCAGATCTGAGGCGGCGCCCGGAATCAGCATTAACGATGCAGTTCCATCCAGACGTAATCCAATTGCAAAAAGCACATCTGAGTTTTGGGTGAAATTATTTGAAGGCACAAAGCAAGCGACCGATGTACTGGTATTACATGCGGCAATATTATAACGACTACCAGGCAATTGCCCTAAAGCCAGTTCGGCATTTAAGGCAATAATAAGTTTCGTTAAATCAAGCGCGATACCATTTTGCTCAAAGCCAATACTTCCGTTGGTATCTAGAAACAAATCAATATTGCGCAAACCAGCATAGTAGTTAACTTCTTCACCACTGTTCGCATTTTTAGCACCATCAATCAACATCACCGATGTGGTTTTACTACCATCAGTATTACGCCCTTGAGTAGATAAAGCTAAACCAAAACCAATGCCTTGCTTATCTTTATTTGTGCCATAAGTAGTGCCATAGATGCCTAAGTTTGCATTTAAGTTATAAATGGGCAAACCTAAGCCCCATGTCGCGGTTTGATTATTGATTTGATTGGCACTGTCGTTGCTGTTGTCGGCAATAAAGCGTGCACTGCGCGCGATGGCTTGAAACTCCATACCCCGAATGGCCAAACTTAAGATATTGGGATTCGATGTGACACTCGACTCATACAGATTATGCCGATAAATCCCGGCCTGCCGACCCAACAGCGCCGCTATGGTGGAACTAATCTGAAATTCCATCGATTGGGTTTTCACGGCATTGATATATAAATCACCAAAATTGATTTGTGCCAAATTCTGATTCAGTGCCAGATTGCTCGAACCTGCGGCAATGCCCTGACGGATCTGTAACGGCGTGAGGTTCCCAAATTCGATGGCATAGCTGTTTTTTCCGGTGCCCCCGAGCTCAAGCCGTGTGCCCTGTGTGGTGACTTGTCCGTTACTGTCTTTCACATCTGGCGTAAAACTGGCTTTCATGGCCACATGCACGCCGGTCGATCCGGTCATATCTGAGCTGGCAGTTGCAGTACCAATTTGTGCCCCACCTAAAGTTGGTCGTGCCGCATTGACAGAAATCTCTGCATCACGCAGTGCACCCGATGCCCCCAAACGTAAAATCGGTTTAACTGTGCTGTCATCATTTTGCGCGGCATACGCTGCTGGGTCTGTGCCTACATTGGCTTTATAACGCAAGTCGACGTTGAAACCCGGTTTGGTTTTGCCTGTATTGTCCAAATCGGCTACACGGTCTAGCATGATCTGATTGGTTGAACCTGTTGTGCCTTGCGCGTTGGTTGAAAGCACAAAGCCTTTGACAGGATCGAGATACATATAACCCGAGCCTTTAAAATTAAAATTAAAATCTTTTAAAACCAGTTGGTTCACCGCTGCGCTATTTTTTAGACTATAAAAAATATTGGCATTTTGCAGACCAAATTCCAGATAACCCAGCTCTTGCGCATTGAACAGCCCATTCGCGGTTTGTAGTAAAAATTTAGTGCCGTCCCGATCTTTAATCGTCAGCGCCCCCAAGCTTTGACTGCTGGCATCGGAGCAATTGGCTGTATTGGCAACATCGGAGCAAACTTTGATATCGGCAATATGTATTTGCGATGGATTGAGCGCAGCTTCGAGGCGAATTCCGGCTTTATTGGTGGAGGTTGTACCTACATCGAATTTGATGGTACCGCCCACAGCCTGACTGCCCAGTTGTGTAATCGCCAAATTATTTAAAGACAAATTTAAGTTGCCAGAACTGCCATCTGCAAACGTGGTATTGTCTTTCCAGTTAATCTGGTTGGCTGTGACTTTATCGGTTTGAAGTTGCACGGTCAGGCCATCTTTACCCGATACCTCTCTGAGGTTTTGATCTGAGAGTGCTTCCATTGCAACGGTATATTGTGCAGTTAAAATACTCAGCATCAGCACAGTTAAACGCGTTTTATTTTTATTCATTTATCTGTCCCTTTAACACCGTGAGGTCGCTGAACCGTTACAGCTAAACACCTTAACCGAACCTGACAATGCCAGATTCGCATTGATGTTCACCCCCACAAAACCACGCTCCAATCCTTGGTCAAAACCAGTATAAGTAGACGGCACAAAGGTACTTAAATACCCTTTTTGGCTGTCTGCTATTCCTGTATCGGTTTCAATCGAAAGTGCCTCAAAACCCAGATTACGAATCTGGATCGGATATTCATCTAAAAAAGTCAGTTTGAGCGCAGAGCGATATTGATTGGTATTCACCGTCACCGTTGTGCCATCGAGCTGAAACTTATCGATCGCCAAAGTGCCCTGAATTTTTTTAAAGACCAGCCAATATAAATTGCCGTTTTGATCCTGACGATTATTAAATGCCAAGGCTAAACGACAATACTGATTTGCGCCATTGGCGCAGGCATAGGTATTAGACAAACCGCTACCTGTCGGAACGGCCTGATTGAGTGACAAAGATAGGCTTAAATCGGCCCCACCTTGGCCCTGAACCTGACTTAGCTCCTGATTGCTCAATGCTTTTAAACCTGATGGATCGGCATATACCATGCTGCTGATCAGTAGTACGCCCATTAAACCGAGACGATGAATTTTCATGCTGATACGCTCCTTCAAAGTCCGGTGGTCGAAATTTTAAAATGCTGAATCATCAGGCCATCAATTGCTGCCGAACCTAAATTCACCGCATTGCCAGATGGATCTTTAAAAGTGACCCCTACAGCCGAGCTGGTATTCACCGCATTTAGTAAGTTGCCGCTTCCGATTCCGACTGTTCCAATACTGATACTACTGTGTGTAGCGGTTGTGCCTTGATAATTCACCCCAGCAATGGTGGAGGCCGTGCCACAGCTTTGCACGTTACAGGTCGAACCCTTATAAGCTGAGTTGGTACCCGAGTAATCGGTATAAATTTGCTGATAAATACTGGCCACGTTTGGAATACGGGTCAGCTCCAAAGAAAAATTGGTGCCGTCGGTATTAAAAATAAGCGGCTGATAAATATTACCCAAAACCAGATTGATATTTGGGCTATAAATGTATAAGCCCTCTTGAGCATTAAAACTTGGTGCGCCGCCGCCAGTAATGGCCGGTGTATTTAAGCAAGTTCCGGTACTGGTACAGCTACTGGTATCTGTAGTGGCTTCAGCCGAGCTGATTCTTAGCACGCGACTCGCATCTGCTGTGGTACGCGTACCCGCATTGTAATCGGTATTTAAACGAATCAATGCCGCCAAACCGAGTGTTTGATTATATGAAGCTGGTAGCCCTGATGCCTGCGCATTGCCTAAAGTTTGAAACAGCTTAAAGTTCGAGCCGTTTAAATTTAGACCATTGAGCACCATTTGCACACGTAAGCGCTGTTCAAGTCCACCTAAAGTGGTTGGTGCGCCAGTTACAGGGTTCACGGTGGTGCTGGTGGTCGAGTTACGCGAAAAGATATCGCCCCATAAGCCCAATTTGGCAGGGTCTGTGCCGACTGTGCCATCTGCCCGCAGTAAAGGAGCCTCAAGGCTTAAGTAACTTAAATTTTGGAGATTCCCTGCAAAATCAAAAGTATTGACAGGTAATACATTTAAAACCCACGGGTTAGATTCAGTACCGAGATTGAGTCCAGTATTGCTAAAGCGTGAGTTGACATCGCTGTCGCTTTTAGAGAGTGCCAAACCGTAAAGATACAGATCGGCTTTTTTTGCACCTGCGGCAGTGGCCGTTGCAGACAATGGGCCGACAGGAATCACACGAATCAGACCGGTATCAAAACTTCGATCTGCCACACGGGCTTTATTTTGTGCTGTACTTAAATTGTCTTCTGCCTTTTGAAACACCATTTTGACGTTTTCGGGCAAGATCGCAATCCCTTCACCAGTTTGCTGACTCAAGCTTTCATCTGACAATGCTTCCAAGGCAAAAGCTGAATGAGCGAGGCCTAAGCCTAGACTCAAAAGTAGCACTGCGAGTTGAACGTTGACTGTAGAATGTCCTGTCGTCATCATGACCATCCTGTTATACGATGCTCCGCACCATATTTTATTTTTCTTGATTTTATCTGCTGTGAAAAGCGTCCCGCCTGCCACATGGGCTAGCAATTTTGCCAACCCTGACTCACTTTCTATTATGCGTATTGTTTAAACAAATGCAAAAAAAAAACATGTAAAAAAAAACATTTCCGACAAGCGTAAGCTAATACGGCTTTTTACGCTTCAATTTACAACACCATAAACGTTGCGACTTGCGAACACCGAACACGCTTTAAAATTTTAAAAAGGCAGAATAACTCAGTGGTATGGAGAAACTCACCAAAATCAGTGATGCAGTGCGTTGTAGGTTAGATGGATTAAACCAGCGTGTCCGATTTTTTGCCAGCAACGCCCCAACGATAATCCAGAAAGTTGCAATCGGGATAATCAGCATGAGAAATACAGCCATATGTAGACCGTACAAATGCATGTTGGACCACGCAGCCTGTGGGAAAATGGCAGAGGCAAACAATAAACCTTTCGGATTTAAAATAGTGGCACAAAGGAGTTCGGTAAAACGAATCGTAGGTTGAGACAAATTTTGTTGATGATCGGCTGTACGCCACAGCTTGATGGCCAAGTACAAAATGTAAAATGCACTAAGCAACTTCAAAATGGTTGGTAGTAAAGCAAAATGCTGGGAAATTAAACCAATCAGTAATCCCCAAAACGAGATCGAAATAATATATCCCGTGACTTCAGCAGGAATCAGCTTTAAAGATGCACGCACCCCGACCTGAATACCAGACGATGCCAGCAATGTATTGGTTGGGCCTGGTGTTAGCAAAATGGCAGCAACCAGTCCCACAAAAAACCATGAAATCATCCGATGACCTCACCCTGTATCAAACCAGACGAAAAACACTATAGCACCAGCCAACAAACATATACTGAAACTGCTCAGATTGATATTGGCCGTTCATGGATATTTTCAATACTTTACAGGGGTTTATAAGCTATAAATCAATAAGACGCAGCAGTCACTTTAAAAGTGTATATAATTATGACTTGTGTGATCTATCTCAATCTTTTTATTCAATTTTGCAATCTTGCGCCACAATTTGACACTTCGCTGCAAAAGGCGTACCGTTATATCTCGACACTTGGTTGTTTGTATTGCAATCAATTCCCTCTTTTTCAAAGCTTTAAGTTTTATCTAAGTTTTCCTCAGCACTATAGGTCATGTCCTGATGCACCAGATGATCGCGACAATGCGACATACCGTGGTATTGCGTATTGAATGATATTATGTCTATGGCAAAGCAGTTCTTCCAATCATGGCTTCCTTCATCTGAAAAGGTCGCTAATCTGAAATTGATGCGATTTTTTGGTAAACGATCGCTCAATCCTTTGCTGTGGTATATCAATCGAAAATCGATTACCCGTGCTGTATTTATAGGGACATTCTTTGGCCTGCTGCCCATTCCGTTTCACAGCTTGTTTATTGTTGCTGCTGTTCTGATGTTTGAAGTGAATCTTCCGATTGGGCTGGTTTTGGCATGGTTAAGTAATCCACTTACACTGGTACCGATTTTGTATATCGGCTTCTGGATTGGCACAAAAATTTATCATGTGCAGATGATCAATAAAGAAATGCTGCTCGGTGTCTTACATCAAATTTCGAACTGGGTGAGAAACTTCGGACACGCTCATATTGATTTAAGCCTCGCCAAAATTTTACTTTCCGGGCTGGTCATTGAAGCCTTAGTGGTTGCCATTGTTTTATCGGTGGTGACCAATTTATTTTGGCGCTGGAGTGTGATTCATCATTGGAAAAACAGACCAAACAAAAAGCCGAACTAAAGTTCGGCCTTGTTGTGAGCTCGGCTTATTTTGCTTTTAAGCCTTTCATGTATTCTTCGGCCACATGCAAAACGTATTCCTGACACGCCTCACCTGTACCGCCATCATACTTGCCGTTGTTGGTGATGTTGTTTGACACCACGCGAATACCGATAAATGGCACATTAAACTGACTGGCAATTTGTGCAACCGATGCCGCTTCCATTTCTTCTACCGACGTACCGTAACGGGTATTAAAGAATTTGATGCGATCTAGTTCGTTATTCCAAACGTCGGCAGAACCAATGGTTCCTTCAACCACCTTACCTTTGTTATAGCTCGATTTCACGCGCTGTGCAGCGGCAAGTAAACCGGCATCGGCTTGAAATTTACGAATTGCAATTGGCTCTGGGTCGGATTCATCTTTTGGTAGTACATCAAATGCTTCATTCCATTTGAGTGCATCCGATCCACCACCGACAGGCTGGTGCGGTGTTTTAAATGCACCAATATTGGTGGTGTATTGACCCAGCACAATATCGTAAACATTCAATTTTGGATCATGACCGCCCGATGTTCCTTGGTTGATAATCGCAACAGGCTGGAAACGTTCAATGGCAATCGCTGTTGCTGCTGCAGAGTTACTCATGCCCATACGCGTTTTTGAAATAATGACTGGATAGCCATGATACGTGCCTTTCCAGAATTTCCAGCCACCGATGGTTTCTACACTGACATCACTGAGTTTAGATGCCATTTGCTCAGACTCGACGGGTAAAGCACCCTGAATAATGATTGGTTTCAATGCTGACTTCACTTCAACTGAGGGAGTAGATGCAACATAATGGCTGCTACACGCGGTCAAAAACAAACCTGAGCAAAGACCAAGTGCAGTAAACAACGCTTTAAACTTCATTCGTTATCCTTAAATCCAAAAACAAGTAATTAGCAAATTTTATGCCAATCGTTCAAAAAAACTAACCAATAAAAGTTAAATAATCAGATAGATAGCATGATTATATAGAAAATCTAATAAAAATCATAATAAATAGGCTATATCTCGTGCAGATCTAGTGAACCCGTTTTCAAATTAAAAGATACGCTTGTCATCACGCGCACGTTGCGGCAAATCTGCTACGCGCGACCAAAGCGCCTGTGCAATCAGTTCATAACTTTCAGCAGCAGCATCTTGCGCAACCACACTCGGTTGGCCCTTATCGGCATTTTCACGAATTTGCCCATTAAGAGGCAGGCGCCCAAGCAGTGGAATCTGATACTGTTCAGACAACTGATCGCCCCCACCCGTACCAAAAATCTGCTCTTCAAAACCACAATTTGAACAGATATGGGTCGACATGTTTTCAATCACACCCAATACAGGAATACCCACCCGGTTAAATAGCTCAATACCTTTAGTGGCATCAAGCAATGCGACATTTTGAGGAGTGGTTACAATCACAGCACCCGAAACCGGAATGCGCTGTGCAAGCGTCAGTTGAATATCGCCTGTGCCCGGTGGCATATCGATCACCAGCACATCCAAATCTGGCCAGAGCGTCTGGTTAAAGAGCTGCATCAGCGCACCTGTAGCTTTTGGCCCACGCCATGCCACAGGAGTGTTATGGTCGCCAGTCAAATGTCCAATAGAAAGTACTGCTAGCCCATGTGCTTCAAGTGGCACAAAACTTTCATTTTCAATCATTGGGGTTTGACCCGCATTGCCCAACATGGTCGGAATACTTGGCCCATAGATATCGGCATCTAATATGCCCACCTTTAAACCTTGTTTGTGTAATGCCAAGGCCAAATTGACCGTGGTGGTCGATTTCCCCACACCGCCTTTACCAGAAGACACCAAAATCACATGTTGAATACGCGGGTGAGCAGCAACCTCACTTTGTAGCGGGGCTTTCTTTTGAATTGGTGGATTGTTCGGATCAGGTGTTGGTGATGCAGAGGCATCGACGACAGGAGGTAAAGTTGCGGCAACTTCTTGCGTACGCGGTGCGGTTTTTTGCTGAATTACATGCAAATTTAACTCTTCAATCCCTGCACCTTGTAACGCACCTGCAAGTTCGTCATGAATTTGCTGTAAATGATCGGCTTCTTCAGGATAGGTTTTGATCGTCAGTTGCAAGACACGACCCTGCACGTTTACTTGCGTAATACGGTCTTTAAGTTCGAATGAGTGTCCTGTAAGACGATAGGTTTGAAGTATGGCTTGAATGTCTTCTTCTTTCACCTCTTGTGCGGGTGAAAATACAGATTTAAGCGATGAAAGCCACGACATTCGTAATACTCCACAGAAATAATGCGTCTAGTAGAGCGTAGTTTAACAGTATTTTTATAAAAGCTCGTTCACTACACCATATTAATGTCGCATTTTCTCTACATCAATAATATGCAGTGAACGTATTTGAGTTAGCCAATTTTTAAGGGCAAGACTTATTTGTCGTTGCCTTTAAATTTGTTTAAAGTGTCGGTAGCTGTTTTTTTCAATTCGTCGAGTTTAGCCGATGCTTGTGTTTTAAGTTCATCGAGTTTCACCGATGCTTCATGCTTGAGCTCTTGTGCCT
Organism: Acinetobacter sp. V89_7; assembly: GCF_029967895.1. Classification (NCBI taxonomy): domain Bacteria; kingdom Pseudomonadati; phylum Pseudomonadota; class Gammaproteobacteria; order Moraxellales; family Moraxellaceae; genus Acinetobacter; species Acinetobacter sp. V89_7. Next base: position 112,376 of record NZ_JASCAJ010000025.1, on the reverse strand, counting down.
TTAACTTGGCTTCTTCAAGCTTATGCCCTGCTTCAGTTTTCAGATGATCGAACTTATCTTGCGCATCGCCTTTGGCATCATCCCATTTGGTTTTGGCTTCATCGACCTTGTCATCAAATGCAGCTTTTTTATCTGAATGATCACGCTCTGCATCTTTTTTAAAGTCATCTACAGCTTTTTCACCATTGAGCTTAGCCTCTTGAGCTTTATGCTTGAGGTCATCTAGCGCTTTTTCGCCTTCTAGCTTGGCCTCTTTGGCTTTATGTTTGAGTTCATCGCCTAGGTCAGCCGCTTTATTTTTTAAATCATCTAATTTGTTTTCGCTGGTCATGTCGCAATCCTCTTTGTCTTAGATATTTGAGTAAAATCTGTGATATGGAATCTTGATGGGAGCTTTGATCTATCTTCTTTTATACAATGCTTATGCAGCGAAAGGTTTAAAAACTGCAATTTGCAACAAAGATGATACACATTGTAGCGAAGTGTTTTATCTTAAATTTCAATATACTAATTCCTTTTCATTGACTTTTTTGACCAACAGCACACAGGCTTTGTAATTGAACAATTCTTAATTTACCCACTCAATTGAAAATTGACTGTAGAACTTCTCAAGCTCGCATGAAATAGAGCTGCGTGTTGTCAAATGTTAGGGATAATTCAACTTCGTTGTTGTGCCACCTTACAGATCAACTTTTGAAAAAATGCACCAAATGGTCAACTTTTCATAGCGAGGAAGCTATATCTTGCTTTCACGATGTAATCGATTGAATCATTGCGACGTTGATTAAAAAAACTAAACGATACACAGCGGATATGCTGAGTCTCAATAAAATTTTTAGACTTTTTAATGATGAAAAATAAAATTAAAAACATGAATTATTTAATAATAAATCTAAAATTTATTCTTTAAAAATCATCTTACAGCACCTTTAATTACAAAGTTTAACAACTTTGCATCAAAATAACATAAAATCGCGTCCACCAAGATTACGCAATTCACGGTCAGTGTAGCCGAGCCCATGCCAGTAGAGTGGCATATTCATTGCTTAGGTCTTTTGCGTTCGTTTTTTCTAAAGAATCTTTTGTTTAGACATAGTGCGATATGTCTAAAAATTTATGATGTTGGAGTAGTTCTAATAATGTCTCTTAAATCGTTAAGCACTGTATTTTTAGCTGCAGCAACATTGCTGGGTGTACAACAGGCCAATGCTGGTGTGAATGCTACACTTTGGGGTATTTATAGCAATGATGTCAAATTTTCGCCAAAAACAGTAGAAAATGCCTATCTTGAGCTTGAGTATTATGGTCAGACTGGTCCAATCGATTGGTATGGCTATTTCGATGCGCCAAAATATTTTGGTGGTAACGACAACATTAAAGGGGTTTGGGATAAAGACGGTTCTAAACTCTTTGCTGAAAACCAGCCAAAAGTTTCGTTCAATCGTTTAACCGGTAAAGATCTCTCCGTTGGGCCATTTAAAGACTGGTTCTTTGCAACTGACTGGATCGTAGACGCTGGTGGTCACTCGAATAACAGCCAAAATACCTTGTACTATGGTTTGGGTACCTCAATTGACACCCACACCAAACTTGGTATGAATGTAAACGTATTTGCAAAACAGCAATGGGAAAACTACGGCGCGCCAAACTCATATACTTCAGATGATGGCGGACGTTTACAGGTTCAGTTTTTCTATCCGCTTTATTCATTTAATAATGGCGCATCACTCAACTATTTCACCTTTACCAACTATGACTTTGGTTCGAAACTTGGCGATAAAGACCCGAACCGCACCAATGAAGCTTTGGTTTCAACGCATGTTTTTTCTTATAACATGAAGCATCTGCGTTTATTCACTGCTGCGCGTTACTTCCACAATGGCGGTCAGTTTAAAGACGGCGCGGTTGCCAACTGGGGTAATGGCGACTTTGTACAAAACAGTACCGGCTGGGGTTACTACGTCGCTGCGGGTTATCAGTTCTAAGTCATTCACCTCTCGATCCATCTCCCTCAAGCCTGCTCGCAGGCTTGAGTTGTTTTAAGCACTTCATCTGAGTGCTCTTTTTTAATTTTCCCTTCTCTGTCAAGCCATGCCTTGCTTTGTTTTCTCGGGTTCATCAGTTAGAATCATCGGTCTTATGAATACGAATGAGAGAATCCAATCCGTGCGTAAAATTTTAGTCACCAACGCCCTCCCTTATGCCAATGGACCCATCCATATGGGCCACTTACTCGGTTATATCCAAGCAGATATTTGGGTTCGTGCCATGCGTGCAATGGGCCATGATGTGACCTACGTATGTGCGGATGATGCTCATGGTACGGCAATCATGTTACGTGCCGAAGCCAATGGAATCTCGCCAGAACAGCAAATTGCCAATGTACAAAAAGAACATATCCGCGATTTTGACGGGTTTGGTGTACATTTCGATCATTACGACTCGACTCACAGCGCTGAAAACAAAGCACGTTCTGAAGATATTTATTTAAAAAACCGCGAAGCAGGCAATATTGCCGTTCGCCCGATCACTCAGCTTTTCGATCCTGAAAAACAAATGTTTTTATCAGATCGTTTTATTAAAGGCACTTGCCCAAAATGTAAAGCAGAAGACCAATATGGTGATGCGTGTGAAGTATGTGGCACCACTTACAATGCCACCGAATTACTTAATCCGCGTTCGACTTTAAGCGGCGCAACCCCCGTTGAAAAATCGTCAGATCATTACTTCTTTAAGCTACCCAACTTTGGTGAATACTTGCAAAAATGGACACGTGACGAAGGTCGTTTGCCAGTATCGATTGCCAACAAGCTAGATGAATGGTTTGAAGCAGGTTTAGCCGACTGGGATATTTCACGCGATGCGCCGTATTTTGGTTTTGAAATTCCAGATGCACCTAACAAGTATTTTTATGTGTGGGTCGATGCGCCAATTGGCTATATGTCGAGCTTTGAAAACTACATCAAAGCCAAGCGCCCAGAGCTCAACTTTGATGATTACTGGAAAAAAGACAGCCAAAACGAAGTCTATCACTTCATTGGTAAAGATATTGTTTACTTCCATGCGCTGTTCTGGCCGGCAATGCTTGAAGGTGCCAACTACCGTACTCCAAGTGGTTTATTCGTTAATGGTTTCCTGACGGTCAATGGTCAGAAAATGTCGAAATCACGCGGTACCTTTATTAAAGCAGAAACCTATTTACAGCACCTGAATCCAGAATACCTACGCTACTACTTTGCATCGAAACTTTCGGACAAAGTGGAAGATTCAGATTTGAATCTGGATGATTTTGTACAAAAAGTAAATTCTGATTTGGTCGGTAAAGTGGTCAACATTGCCAGCCGCTGTGCCAAATTTATCAATAGCAGCTTTAACAATACCCTATCTGCAAACTGTGCAGAACCAGAACTGGTACAAAGCTTTATCGATGCTGGCGACTCTATTGCACAAGCCTACGAGGCGCGTGAGTTTAGCGCTGCAATTCGTGAAATTATGGCGCTGGCCGACAAAGCCAACCAATATATCGATGAGAAAAAACCATGGGCGCTTGCGAAGCAAGAGGGTCAAGAACAACAAGTTCATGACGTTTGCTCAGTCGGGATTAACTTATTCCGTCAGCTTGCGATTTACCTGTCTCCTGTGCTGCCAACACTTGCTGCTCAAGTTCAGGCTTTCTTACAACTTGAAAGCTTTGATTTTGCATCACGTCAGCAAATCTTGCTTGCACACGAAATTGCACAGTTCCAACCACTCATGCAACGTGTAGATCCGAAAGCTGTGGCTGCGATGGTCGATGCATCTAAAGATTCGTTGGCTGCTACAGCAGAAGCACCAAAAGCGGAAAAGAAAAAAGAGAAGAAAGTCGAGAAGAAGCCTGAACCAAAAGTAGGTGAAGCTGCTCTTAATACCAGCACTATCGGTATTGAAGACTTTATGAAAGTTGACCTTCGTGTAGCGCTTGTGCAAGACGCTGCGACAGTTGAAGGCTCAGACAAGCTGCTTCAATTGACTTTAGATGTCGGCGAAGCTGAACCGCGCAATGTCTTTAGCGGGATTCGTGAGTTTTATCAGCCTGAAGAGTTAAAAGGCAAACTGGTGGTGATGGTGGCGAACCTTGCACCACGTAAGATGCGTTTTGGTATTTCTAACGGGATGGTTTTAGCTGCGGGTAATGGCGACGGTGTTTGGGTAATTTCACCAGACAGCGGTGCAAAACCGGGCGATAAAGTGTCTTAATTTTACCAAATAAAAAAAGCTGGAGTTTTCCAGCTTTTTTTATTTGCTTTAGATTTTATTTACGCTTTGGCATTGGTCTGAATCATTTGTTTCACAGCACGAAATAAATCCGAATCTGGCTCAGCCAGCGTGTTCACAATATCAAAATGATTGTGTCCTTTATCTTTCAAATACGCCACTTGAGAATAACCTTGCGTTATGCAAGTCTCATAAAAATTCAAAGTCTGATTTTTAAAACCTTGTGTCTCAAGTTCACCAACTGACAATAACAAAGGCGCTGCTGTTGAAGGATGAGGAAGATCATGAATAGGACTAAGTCGATCGGCTTGTTCAATATTGAGTTTTAACCATTGATTTTGGTCGATATCGCAAAGTGGTTTTAAGTCAAACAATCCACTCAAAGCCACCACGCCTTTAATAACATTCTTAGGGACATCAAAATGCTGCTGCCATTGATCATTCCAAAGCATAGCCACCAAATGCCCACCCGCTGAACTGCCACAGACATAAATCTGTTCAGCATCGATTCCATACCGATGTGCATTTTTGTATAGCCAAGCTATTGCAGAACGTATTTCTTTCACGATCTCAAACAAAGTAAATGTTGGACATAAGTTATATTCGACTGTTACCACAGAAATACCATGTTTGACCATATTTTCTGCCATGGAACAAGCATCATCTTTAGACTGAGCCCGCCAGTATCCACCATGAATATAAACAAATACTGGAGCTGGTTGTGAAACACTTGGAAAGATATCGAGTTTCTCCTGCTTAGAAACTCCATATGCAATATCGTATAGTCCTACAACACGTTGTTTGGCCTGCTCGGCCAATTGACGATAGATCTGCATACAGTTTTCAAAATCAGCGACTGAGTTTCTGGCATTATATTGTCGATTACGTTCTTCAATATCTGAGAAATATAAGTCCATATATTTTTCTCCTTTAAGTCACAATTTCAGCTTTATTATTATGTCGATCACTTTGAAGATTAAGTCCCAAAAAAGCAATAAAGGTAGGTACAGACAAGATCAACAGAATTTCGCCCAATGAAAAACTAAATTGGAAAATTAGCGATCCTGTAAAGGCCCCAAAAATTGCCCCTAATCGTCCGATTCCATGCATCCACGATACACCAACTGCTCTACACTCAGTTGGATATGAAATCGTTGCCAGAGGTAGTAAAGCTGCCTGAGCACCAGCCAACATAGCACCTGTAAGTAAAATGGTGAGGCTAAGTAAAAATAGATTTGAATGAATAAAACTTGCCGTTATAAACAGAATAAAAGCAATCAAATAGGCGCTTTTGATGACTCGATGTGGATTTATCTTATCCATATACCAGCCAATAATCGCAGCCCCAATTGCTCCGCCAATTGGAAAAACAGAAGCAATTAAACTAAATTGTTCTGTACTTAAACCCGACGTTTTTAAAATGGTCGGCATCCAACTTGTGAACAGATAAAATACCAGCAGACTCATAAAACATGACAGCCAAAGGCATACGGAAATCTTTAAGTGACGACGAAATAAAAACTGAACAGGACGAATCGATTGTGAGGAAGTCGTATCGACAACATTTGCGAGGCGTGTTAGATCAATTACAGATCCCTGAATTTTTTCTAAAATTTTCTGTGCTGCTATTAATTGATTGTGTTTAATTAAAAAGCGAACTGATTCAGGTAATTTAAAAAACAGGACCATTAGCAGTAAAAGTGGCAAGATACCACAAACTACCATAATCATTCTCCACCCTATCGTTTCAAGAAATACGCTTGAAATGAGTCCACCACTTGAAATACCCAATAAAAAACCGCAACCTGGGATGCTGGTTAGAAAAACTTTGCGATTTGCAGGCATATACTCAGATACAAGCGTACTGATATTTGGCATGACCGCACCTAAACCCAAGCCTGTCATTAAACGGTAGATCATCAGTTGAGTGGTATCGGTTGCAAATCCTGATAAAACAGAAAATAACGCAAATAAAAATGTGCTGACTAAAATCGTACCCTTACGACCAAATCGGTCTGATATCGGTCCGGAAATTATTGCACCAATAGACATTCCAACCAAAGCGGCACTTAAAACTGGAGCAAGTGCTGGTTTACTAATGCCCCAGTCGTCTAGTAATGCAGGGGCAATAAATCCAATAATTCCTGTATCTAATCCATCACAGAAAAAAATTAAAAAACTCAAAATCAATACCTGCTTTTGCAAGCGTGATAATCTATTTTGATTAATGATGTCATCCACATGTATCGTCTTCATTCGTTCCTTCACCTTGTTATCGATTGTGATCATGACTTGATTAAATCTATTTCTAAGTGAAAGCTCTATCCGAATTGTCCAATTCTTTATCCAATCAGATGAAAACTGAACCTCGGTGCTACATCAAAATTCCAAATCGAGATTTAGATTCAATTTCCTACGAAGTACAGCTATATGCTTGTTGAAAATTAAATGCAAAATAGTATTGGTCATGCTAAAACAAAGTTACGTACATCTACTTTTATAAGAATGCTCATGACATTATTAAGATCAACAGTTATAGCGACCAGCCTTGTTTTCGGTACAATTTCCACACTACAGGCTGCAAGTTTGTCTATGCAGACTTCACAAAAACAAGTCGCAGGCTATTACCAATATCAAGCAGGCAATGTTCAAATCACCGCCCTGCTCGACGGTACAAACTTTATGTCCCCTACGCTATTTAAAGATATTCCACAGCAACAAGTACATGACATTTTAAAGAAATACTATGCCGATCAAGAGAAAGGCGTTCAAACTTCAGTTAATGCATTTTTGGTCAATACTGGAAAATCGCTGGTACTGGTCGATAGCGGTGCTGCCAGTTGCTTCGGGGCGCATTTAGGTTCTGTTTTAACCAATTTAAAAGCAGCGGGATACCAGCCTGAACAGGTCGATACCATTTTACTGACTCATTTACATCCCGATCATGTTTGCGGTATCAGTAAAAATGGCACTGCCAATTTTCCAAATGCCACCGTATATGCTTCACAAGATGAAGCCAATTATTGGTTAGATGCAAAGCAGGCCAGCAAAGTGCCAGAAGCCAAACGTGCAGGCTACTTGGGTACTGTCGAAAAAATCAAAGCAGCGCTGGCACCGTATCAAGCGAAACAACGCTTTAAAACCTATAAGCTTGGCGACGAAATCCAAGGCTTTAAGGTGATCAGTACCGCAGGTCACACACCGGGACACTTTAGCTATGCCCTTAAAACTGATAGCGAAACCGTGGTATTTATTGGCGATATTGTTCACTCACATACGGTGCAGTTTGATCGGCCAAAAACAGCCATTGAATATGACATTAACCCACAACAAGCTGTTCAAACACGCTTAAAACAATTTGCAGATTTTGCCAAAAATGGACAAACCATCGCCGCACCACATTTACCCTTTCCGGGAATTGGGCATGTGTATTCGGCAGATGGAAAAAGCTATCAATGGATTCCTGTGCATTTTAAAGATTAACCTTTAAACGAGTTGGATTATATCAATTTCGTTATTTCAAAATTTATGAAATTACGAAGTGCGGATGCGTGGCATGCATGTTGCAAAATTTCTTGAAACTCTATCAAGAACCGAAGCACCTGATATGAACACGAATCCGACAGCATTATCGCCAGAGCACGAGCATCTCGGACTGGCTAAAAATCTGACTTATGGCTTCCAGCATGTACTCACGATGTACGGTGGACTCATTGCAGCCCCACTGGTTGTTGGTCTTGGTATTGGATTATCTCAAGCCGATATCGGCCTGCTCATTACAGCCTCAATTTTAGTGGCCGGCTTAGCCACTTTGCTTCAAACCCTTGGCGTGAAGTGGTTTGGCTCTAGACTGCCAATCGTGCAAGGCACCTCGTTTGCTGCCGTTGCAAGTATGATCGCAATTGGTGCAAATGGAGGAAGCTTTCAGTCCATTCTTGGTGCAATTATCGTCAGTTCAATTTTTGGTGTGGTGATCGCACCATTTTTTTCCAAAATTGTTCGCTTCTTTCCACCGATTGTGACGGGTTCGATTATCACCATTATTGGAGTTTCGCTATTACCTGTCGCGATTCGCTGGATCATGGGCGGTAATCCTAAAGCGCCTAACTGGGGTTCGCTTGAAAATCTGGGACTGGCAGGCATCACACTGGTGTTTTTACTCCTGATTACCAAATTCGGTTCTGCCGCAATACGTCGTTTGGCGGTACTCTTGGCGATTGTTTTTGGTGCTGTCGTGGCATTTACATTAGGACTGGCAGATTTTTCCAAAGTCAGTCAGGGCGCTTGGGTGGCATTACCGAATATTCTGGGCTTTGGTATGCCTGTATTTGAATGGCCAGCAATTTTATCGATGTGTATTGTAACGCTGGTCATTTTGACCGAAACCACGGCGAGCTTGCTGGCAATTGGTGAAATTGTCGAAACCAAAGTAGACAATACCCGTATTGCCGATGGCCTACGTGCAGATATGCTCTCCTCTGCGATTGCACCATTTTTTGGGGCATTTATGCAGTGTGCATTTGTTCAAAATGTCGGTCTGGTTGCCATTACCGGCGTGAAAAGCCGCTTTGTGGTGGCAAGTGCTGGGGCAATTTTAGTGGTACTTGGCTTACTGCCGGTATTTGGTCGCTTGGTGGCGTCTATTCCAATGCCGGTTCTGGGCGGTGCGGGTTTGGTACTGTTTGGTAGTGTTGCCGTCAGTGGTATTCGTACACTGTCTAAAGTCGATTATCAGGTTCAATCCAATATGATTATCGTGGCTGTATCACTCGGTGCTGGCCTCATTCCACTCATCAGTCCTGAATTTTTCCATGCCATGCCAAACGCAATTCAAACCTTATTTCACTCTGGTATCAGTATCACGTGTTTGGCTGCGGTATTACTTAATCTCTTTTTTAATCACTTGCATTTCGGTAAAAAAACAGCCTCGGATGAACTCGGCAAAACCACTGCTACTGCACCTCATTCTTCATAATTCTGAATCAAGATCCGTTCACAAGCCAGTCTATTCCTAGACTGGCTTTTGTTTGGAGTGACATTTACAACTGACGCCATAAATGCAGGCAGCTTTTTGAATTACATTGATGTTTTTTCTTTATAAAAAAAGAAGTAACTGGCATAGCAAGCCGCAATAAACAAGATACAGCACACAAATCCAACTTGCATTGAAGGATCGGCCACCATACTGATACAAGTAATGGTACAAAACACCCCGCCCAATATCGGCGTAAGTGGGAAGAGCGGCGCCGCAAATTTTAGATCTTTAGCGGTTTTACCAGATTTGATCCATTGTCTACGAAAGTTAAACTGGCACACACAAATTGAAATCCACACCACCACCATGGTAAATGCCGCCACGCCTAGCAGATTTTTAAAAATGGTTTCGGGTGCAAAATGTTCAGAAAGCAGACCCGGAATGGCACCAAACATAGTGACCGTAATCGCTACAATCGGTGTACCTGAAGCAGTGAGCTTTTTGAAAACTTTAGGAAGCTGATTTTTGGCCGACAATGACCACATCATACGAGATGCCGCAAACAAACCAGAGTTGGCTGCCGAAAGCAAAGCCGTAATAATCACAAAACGAATAATATCTTCGGCATAAGGGATGCCGATGTAGTTAAATACCGTCACAAACGGACTGTTGCTGACACTATTTGAATTCAGCCCCGCCATTTCATACGGTAGCAATGCACAAATCACAATAATTGTGCCGACAAAGAAAATTAATAACCGCCAAATCGCCGCATTGATGGCTTTAGGTACGGTTTGAGCTGGATTTTCAGCCTCACCTGCTGCCACACCAATCAATTCGGTGCCCGAAAAGGCAAAATTGACAATGAGCATTGTGGCAAAGATGGGGAAAACACCATTAGGAAACCAGCCATGTTCGGTTAATTTACTAAATAGCGGCGCAGATTCATGCCCATGATAAGAAATCACGCCAAAAATGGCGGCAAGCCCTAAACCAATAAAGCAGATAATGGTGAGCACCTTCACCAAGGACAGCCAAAATTCCGATTCTGCAAACAATCGAGTAGAGCTGACATTCAGTGTAAAGATCGACCCTGCAAAAATCAGGGTCCATGTCCACATTGAAACTGAAGGAAACCACTCCTGCATCAGTAAAGCCGCCGCAGTAAATTCGGTTCCCAGTGTGGCGGTCCATGTCAGCCAGTAAAGCCATGTAATCATGTAGCCTGTTCCCGGGCCAATGTACGTTCTGGCATATTCACCAAACGAACCCGACACCGGCATATGCACCGCAAGCTCCCCCAAACAGAGCATGACCATGTAGGCAATCACGCCACCGAGCAAATACGATAAAATAGCTCCCACCGGCCCTGCCTGTGAAATCACATCGCCCGAACCTAAAAAAAGCCCCGTTCCAATGGCACCACCCAATGAAATCATGACCAGATGACGTTTGGTCATAGCACGCTTTAAGGGCTTTCCTGTATCGTGATCTCGGGCGATCGCACTGGTTTGTGCGCTACTTCGATCTTGATAGCCTGATTGCTCGTTCAGGAATCCGCCTGCCTGCAATGTCTTTTCATTGTCATTACTCATCCACATTCACTCCAACTATTTTTTTGACAACATGTCCTTGCTGTATATATCGCCCACCGGGCATTTCATCCGCGTTCTGGGTTTCAACGTCCGTTTAATGAATCTCCATCTTCATACTCCATGAATGTCTATTCCTGACTGATTGACCTCTGACGAGTTATTTTTTGTGCTGTGTGGTTTCCTCTAACACCAGTCCGGCACGTAAGCCCTTTTTTACCTGAGGGTTTGGAAATAAAATCCAGACCTGCTCGTGGTCAACGATTTGATTTTCGCCTGATTGTATCGCCAGCACATCGCCCTTTTGAAAAGTCGAAAAGTTGGGTGCATCTGCCGCAAGTTGAAGCTGAAAATCATCACTGTGTTTGATGATCGAACTCATCACCTTAAATTCGCGTATTGCAGGCTTATGTCGCACAGGTAAAACCGTGTCGCTTAAAATGGCACGCAGCACTTGATCAATTGGATCAAACTCAGATAAATCATTGTGTCCAAACGCTTTGGCTTTACCCAGTTCGAGCGTGGTACTGGCTGCTTGAAAATGCGTTGCAGTAAATTGGGTAAAGGTTTTGCCAAAACTGTTGTGATAAACCAGCGCATCCAGATCGGCTGCATCCAACTGTGCAAGCAATGCTGCATCATAGGGATGGCTTTGATATGGAAACAAAGCAAAGAGAGGCAATCGCGAGGCACGGATGGCAGTGTGCAAATCGTAATGATAAGCCTTGGCCTGCACATCTGAAGTGTGAAAAAAATGCGATGTGATATGTTCAAGCTCAGCTGCACGGCGAGTTTCTACATCTGCTGTAAGTGCCTCATGAGCGCCACAAAACATCCGGTTCATATCATTTTCAAGATAACGTACGCCTTGACGGATCGCCTCCGGGTTCCCCAAGACAAACAGCACCCGATGCTTGAGCATCAGTTTTGCAGCAAATAAATCTTTGAGAATGTTGTCGATCAATTCAATTGGGGCCGTTTCATTGCCATGAATCCCGGCAGAAAGCAAAATGGTTTTTTCATAACCCGTAACAGGCGTGCACTGCAACATCCCCTCGCCTAGCCACTGCCAGTAAAATCTTGCTGTTTCACCCGTGTCTTGTTCAGGCTCACGTTGCGTGAGTGTCAATGCCAATAGATCAACCATATGCTTTCATCCTTTAAAGTCTGTCGTTGCCGTGTGTTAGCGCTGGAAGTGATACACCGAACCTAATCCTAAAATTTGAGTCAGCTCGTCTAAAGCCGTTCTGCTCTCGATTAATAGCTGTGGATCGGCCAGATCATCCTGCGCCAGTCGATCCCGATAATGACGCTCAACCCACTGATTTAACGTGCTAAACAATGCGTCATTCATCATGATGTTCGGATTAACCGCTGCCAATTCGGCATCATTTAGCGCCACGCGCAAACGCAAACACGCAGGTCCACCGCCATTACGCATGCTTTCTCTCAAATCAAAGACTTTGATTTGATCGATTGGTGTTCCCATTTGCAGCAAATCTGTCAGATAAGCCCACACCGACGCATTTTGACGCGACTCCTCTGGCACCACCAGTGTCATTGCACCATCTGGACGGGTTAAAATCTGGCTGTTAAACAGATAGGTCGAGACCGCATCTTGGACCGATACACGTTGCTCAGGTACTTCAATCGCAACAAAGTCTTGCCCAATGGCAGCCATCTTTTCATGAATTTCTGCAAGCGCCTGTGACTGATTTAAAAACGCCTGCTGATGATGAAACAGCACCTGCTGATTACTCACAGCGATCACATCGTTATGGAATACTCCCTGATCGATCACCTCAGGATTTTGCTGTACAAACACTGTCCGGTCGGCATGCAAACCATGTAGGCGTGCAATTGCTTCGCTAGCTTCACGGGTTTGACGTGCCGGAAACTTTTTGGGTGCAACGGTACCGCCGAGTTGCTGCTGACCGTATACAAATACCTGAATACCTGCCTGATCATAGGCACCGCCCAAACGATTATGGTTGGCAGCACCCTCATCACCAAACAAGGCCGCTTCAGGTAATGCTTCATGATGCGCGAAATATACATCATGATTGAACATGGCTTGTAGGATTCGGCTGGTTGTCTGGTGCTCAATTGAACGATGGAACTTATTATTTAGGTTTGCGGCGGTAAAATGTACACGTCCATCTGCACTGTCGGCCGATGGCGAAACGGTACATGAGTTGGCTGTCCACATCGAAGAGGCCGAGCTGAGCGCAGACAATAACGCTGGTGCGGCGCGCATTGCTGCTGCAATGACGTCGCTATCGCTTCCACTAAAGCCTAATCGGCGAAGCGTAGGCACATGCGGGCGTTCTTGGGGCGCAAATACACCTTGCTTAAGGCCCAAGTCGGCCAAGGCCTTCATTTTGAGTAAGCCTTGCTGCGCCGCCAGCTTCGGATTAGACAGATTGTTGCGGTTGTTGGTTGATGCGACATTGCCAAATGACAATCCTGCATAATGATGGGTTGGGCCCACCAATCCATCAAAATTAATTTCATAACCCGACATGTTTTCTTCCTTTTAGGTGTTATGCAGTCCGTACTAGAGCACAATGCCCGGTGATAATTTCTCTGGTAATGTGAGCTGTTCACTTTCTAGCGATGCCATTGGCCATGCACTATAATCCGCCGCATAAAATGCGCTGGCACGATGGTTGCCCGAAGCCCCCACACCACCAAACGGTGCTGCACTTGAAGCGCCCGTTAACGGCTTATTCCAGTTCACAATACCGGCCCGCGCTTCAATCAGTACGCGCTCAAACAGTTCGCGAGAAGGTGAAACCAAACCTACCGCCAAGCCAAATCGTGTGGCATTGACAAGACTCAAGGCCTCATCAAACTGCTCATAACGATAAATACAGGTGAGCGGGCCAAAATATTCTTCATCTGGTATATCTGAAACCTGCGTGACGTCTAAAATACCCGCCGTTAATAGCGAACTGTGTTCATCTGGTCGGGTCATTTCAAGCAGTGGCTTGGCACCTAGCGCAATCAGCTTGGCTTGCGCTTTGAGCATCATGTCGGCAGCGGCAGATGAAATCACGCCCCCCATAAACGGTTGTGGCTGTGCATCCCACGGCCCAATCACCAACTGCTTGGCCACCTGCGCAAATCTGGCAATAAAGGCATCGCCTTGTGGTCCAGATTTGACCAAAATACGGCGCGCACAGGTGCAACGTTGCCCAGCAGAAACAAATGCAGACTGAATCGCCAGATTGACGACGGCATCCAGATCGACAGCGTCATCAATAATCAAGGCATTGTTGCCGCCCATCTCAAGCGCCAGAATTTTTTCAGGTGCGCCTGCCAGTTGCTTATGTAGCTGATAGCCTGTTGATGCACTGCCGGTAAATAACAGCCCGTCAATTTGCGCTGCTGCGGCAAGCGCCTCACCCGTGCTTCGTCCGCCTTGCACCAAATTAAGTACGCCCTGAGGCAAACCCGCTTCGTACCAAAGCTTAACCGTCTCTTCGGCAGTCCAAGGTGTGAGTTCACTTGGCTTAAACACAAGAGTGTTACCTGCAATCAAAGCCGGAACAATATGCCCATTGGGTAAATGACCCGGAAAATTATAGGGACCAAATACCGCCAAAACACCATGCGGCTTATGGCGTAACGATGCAACACCGTCCGGCATTTGAGTTTGGGTAAATCCGGTACGCTGATGATACGCACGAACTGAAATAGCCACTTTTGCAATCATCGACTGGACTTCGGTGAGCGTTTCCCAGCGCGGTTTACTGGTCTCACGGCTAATCACCTCTGCCAGATGCTGTTTATTTTGCTCAAGTAATGCTGCAAAACGCTCAATTATTTCAATGCGGGCTTCTAGACCTAAACGTGCCCATGCTGGAAAGGCCTCACGTGCCGCCAGACATGCTGTTTCAACCTCTTGGGCAGTTGCTTCGTATCCGCGCCAGATTAACTCGTTACTGATCGGGTCAGTTTTGATCATCACTGTACCAGATCCTTGTCGCCATGTTCCATTGATGGCAAGTGCGCCTGTTGTCATTATTGATTCTCCATTTGATCTAATACTAAAACACGAACCTGATCCTGCTCGGTCACGTGAAGAGCTGCTGCCTGTTCTGGGGTCAGACAAATACTGTGCTCATCGGTTAGTGCGACCTTAAGCAGTAAAACCCGATAATGGTGATAATCGTCGTTGGCGATCAAATAGCATCGCTCTGAAACCGAAACGTGATCTGAAATCACAACGCTTACGCAGCGGCTGTCTTTCACTGCACGTAAATCTGAAGTATTTGCTTCAAGCGTTGGTCCTGCATCGAAAATATCAACATAACCTTGATACTGCAGGCCTTCGGTCATCAACACCTTTGCTGCGGGTAAGGTATGCGGATGCACCTGAGCAATCACGTGACGTGCTGCTTCGGGTAACAACGCCACATAAACCGGAAAGCGCGGCATCAATTCGGCAATAAAGACTTTTTGCCCCACCCCACTTAAATAGTCTGCTGTGGCAAAATCCATATGAAAAAAGTGCGATCCCAAGGCATCCCAAAACGGAGAGTGTCCATTTTGATCGGAATAACCGCGCATCTCTGCAATCAGTTTTTCTTTAAACAGTGAGCGAAATGCGGCAATAAACAAGAACCGAACCTTGGAAAGAAATTTGCCATTTTGGTTTTTACGATAATCTGGATCGAGAAATAAGGTACACAGCTCACTACAGCCAGTGTAATCATTGCTCATAAACAACGTGTCGAGCGCGGTATATACATTAAGCTCTTTTGAAGCATGTACCTGTTTGGCAACGCGAAAATTATAAAAGGGCTCATTGAGGCCGACCGCAACCTCAATCGCACTCACCCCAACAACTTTTCCAAGCGTACTATCTTCAAGTACGAATAAATAACTGGCCTCGTAGGGTTCAGCTAAACCATCGAGTGTCCGCGTGGTACGGTCAATGCGAGCCGCCAGAATTTCTTTATTTTGTGGCAGTGAGGTCAGGCCAATACCTGACTCTCCTGCCCGCCCTGCCAACCGAAAAATATCATCTAAGTCTCGATGTGCAGCATGTCTTACAATCATCATGATCAGATTCGCTTTTGACTTAAAGACGAGCTAATGCACGTGCAAAACGATTTAAACCTTCATCGATATCTTCAAATGGAATAATCAGCGACGGCGCAAATCGAACCACGTCCATACCCGCCACCAAAGCCAACAGACCTTCTTCACCTGCCAAGGTCACGATATTTTTGGCTTTGCCTGCATATTCGTCTTTGAGTACACAGCCTAAAAGCAAACCTTCACCACGAATCTGTTTAAAGAGTCCCAACTTTTCATTAATGGTGTTGAGCCCCGCAACAAAATGTTGATGGCGGTCTTTGACGCCTTGCAGTACCTCAGGCGTGTTGACAAACCCATAGACTGCACTGGCCACCGCAGCGCCTAAAGGATTACCGCCATAGGTCGTGCCATGATCACCGACCACAAACATATTGGCAAAATGATCGGTGGTGAGCATCGCGCCAATTGGGAATCCACCTCCCAATGCTTTTGCCGTGGTCAGGATATCAGGCGTAACACCTGTATTCATGTAGGCATAAAGCGAGCCAGTACGTCCAACACCAGTTTGTACTTCATCAAAAATTAAGACCGCGCCAAACTGATCGCATAGCTCACGTAGCCCCTGCAAAAATTCACGTGTTGCTGGCACTACACCGCCTTCACCTTGGATAGGTTCAACAATCACCGCACAGGTATGTTCATTAATCAGCGCTTTGGCAGCGTCTAAGTCATTAAAAGCTGTGTGCTGAATACCTTCTGGAAGTGGCGCGAAATCTTGCGAATACTTTGGCTGACCGCCTGCGGTCACGGTAAATAAGGTACGACCATGAAAGGCATTTTTAAAAGCCACAATCTGGTTTTTATGCGCCTGACCGCTCATCATGCCGACTTTACGTGCCAGCTTTAGTGCCGCTTCGTTGGCCTCTGCACCTGAGTTGCAAAAGAAGACCTTATCGGCAAAGGTACTTTCGACCAATTGACGTGCCAAATTTAGCACCGGTTCGTTGGTATAACCGTTGCCCACATGCCAAAGTTTTTGAGCCTGTTCGGTCAGTGCGTTCACCGCAACAGGATGCGCATGCCCCAGTGCATTAACCGCAATACCACCTGCAAAATCGATATATTCTTTTTCGTTTTGATCCCAAAGACGCGAGCCTTCACCACGAACCAAAATGAAATTTGCAGGGGCAAATACTGGCACCATCCAGTCATTAAAATTACTACGGGTGATTGCGAGATTACTCATTATGTTCACTTCCTGTTTTTTTAGTCGGGCTTGGCCTGATGCTCAAGCCCCGAGTCATCACGATGTATTGCGCTGTTTAGCCTGGGAAAATGCCACGTTCCTTACGTGCTTTTAAAATACGCTCACAGGCCAAAATATAAGCTGCTGTGCGCAGGCTGCACCCTTTTTGGGTAGCAGTATTCCAAACATCGGCTGTGGCCTGAATCATGAGCTTGTCCAGACGCTGATTAATTTCGTCTTCACTCCAGAAGTAGCTCGACAAGTCTTGTACCCATTCGAAATAACTCACGGTCACACCGCCAGCATTACAGATAACATCGGGTACCACGGTGATCCCACGGCGAACAAATACATCATCTGCCTCTGGATATGTTGGGCCGTTAGCACCTTCAAGCACCAGTTTGGCTTTGAGCTGCTCTGCACGCTCTACTGTAATCTGACCTTCTAATGCGGCTGGAATCAGAATATCCATATCCACAGTCCAGAAAGCTTCATCATCAATTACAGTCGCGCCGGCAAAGCCCATCACACCGCCGTGTTCAGTCACATGCTTTTGTAACTCTTTCACGTTTAAACCTTCGGCATTGTAAATGGTGCCCGTATGGTCTTGTACACACACAATTTTGGCCTGTGCATGGCTAAATAAATATGCGGCTTCATTGCCAACATTACCAAAGCCCTGCACCGCAACCTTACTGCCTGCAATTGGCAATTGAATCCGCTCAGCAACCTGCATTCCGGTAATAAACACACCACGTCCGGTCGCACGGACACGACCCAGTGATCCCCCTAAATGCACTGGCTTGCCTGTCACCACACCGGTCACGGTATGACCTTTGATGCTCGAATAGGTATCCATCATCCAGCCCATAATGTCGGCATTGGTGCCGACATCCGGCGCAGGAATATCAATTTGAGGCCCAATAATTGGACTAATTTCACTGGTAAAACGGCGTGTCAGGCGTTCAAGCTCACGTGGTGACAACTCTTTTGGGTTGACTCGAATGCCACCTTTGGCGCCACCAAAAGGCAAATTCACCACCGCAGTTTTAATGGTCATCCATGCAGAAAGCGCCATGACCTCATTCAGTTCGACATCTTGGTGATAACGAATCCCGCCTTTACCCGGCCCACGCGATAAATTGTGTTGAACACGATATCCCTCAAAATGGCGAATCGAGCCGTCATCCATCACAATTGGAACATCGACAATCAAAGTCCGCTTTGGACTTTTTAAGGTGTTAACAAAATTACTTAAATCCGCATCCAAATATGGTGCCACGCGATCGATTTGCGTGAGATAGGTTTGCCATGCACCATTGGTTTGATCTGCATATGATAAAGACATCACGGTTTCCTTAATTGACTTTGTTCCTGTTGGCTCACGTATCGTCATCTAGGTCATCGAAGATACGTAGCCACGCCTCTTTAAATCATCTATACAGCTTTTGACTGCGTCTCAGATGATCTGGCGTTTTGTGTATGCACTATTATTCACAATCAAATTGACACAGAAAATTTGTCTTAATGACTAAAATGAATTATTTTTTATCAAATTGATTATAGTCAGTAGCAAAATGAATAATCTTGACCAAATGATTTTAGGCTTACTTAAAGACAACGCACGAATGTCGATTACCGAACTGGCGGCCAAAACACGCGTCTCGAGAGCTACGGTACAAAAGCGAATTGAATACATGGAAACCACCGGAATTATTGCGGGCTATACGGTGCGTTTTCGTCCAGATGTTGAAAATAATATTATTCGGGCGTGGGCCAATATCATGGTGGAAGGCACCAAGGCACAGTCGGTGATTCGTGAATTACGCCTAGAAACAGCGGTTGAGCGCCTGCACACCACCAATGGTAAATGGGATCTTTTGGTCGAATTAAAATCTGATTCACTGGAAAGCTTTGATAAAGCGCTGGAAAGAATTCGAAATATTTCAGGAATTTATAACAGTGAAACCAGTATTTTGCTTTCGACGTATAAAACTTGAGTCAATGAGCAAAAACTGGATAGCATGGTGTATGTGCGTTTAAGTCGCCAATATTAACTGTTTAGAAGTCACCATAAGTTTAAACTTATGGTGCTTTCACAATTCATCAGTTTAATGTTAAAAAGGCTTTCAATTCTGCATAACTGAAAGCCCGATAGTCTTATTCACGTTGCACAGCGCTTTGATTTAGAGCAAGTTCTTGAGATAGTTTGTAGTCTTTTTCATAGACGGGCATACCCGCTATGCTCATGGCACGCTCAGCTTTTGGCGGGCGCATATTGTCTTTCATATTACAGGCTGTGAGTCCAAAGAGCAGCACAGCACCTACAACGACAGCGGATAATTTTTCCATTATATCCTCCATTGTTTTTGTTATTTTATTCAGATTAGCATATTTAAAACAAAGTGGAATGTTTTATCTATTTCAATTTATAACCAACATATTTTTGAATCGTAATTGATACAAAAAAAAGCGCGAATCTATCGCGCTTGATCTCATAAAAATTTAAACTTATTAGCGGCTTGAGAACAACATTTTGAGCCCGAGTAGGGTCACAATACCGCCAGTCACACGGTCGATCAGGGTTTTGGCCTTGATGTATAGTGTACGTGGTTTTTCCGAAGACAATAACAATGCAACCAGAGAATACCAGCCGGCATCGATGACAAAACAAATCACAGGCAAAGCAACGTAATAATAACTAGGGATGTCTTTTGGCAATAAAGCAGTAAAAACACTGGCCAACACCACCGCAATTTTTGGATTACTTAACTGCGTTAATAAACCATAACGATAGGCACTTGAATAGGTCATTTTAGAGACTACGGCACTTTGTGTATCCATTGGCTGTTTGGCATGCTTTAAAATTTTGTATGCCATCCAAAGTAGATATAACCCGCCCCCGATTTTCAATACCAGATAGGCAGATGGAACTGCCAACAAAACCGCCTGTAGGCCAATCACGGCCAAAAATCCAAAAATTGCTGCGCCCGTCCCCGTGCCCAAGGCCGTAAATAATCCATGCTTACGCGATTTTGCAATTGAATTCTGAGCTACATAAATAAAGCTCGGGCCAGGACTCATGGCACCCAACATCAATGCAGCAGCAATCGAAAAAAGTGGTATTAAGCTATCCAAGACCGGAGACTCTATAAAAATCAGGCGCGTATTTTAGCAGATTTATTTGATTTTGCTGAGTACCAAATACACCACAGGGCTGACAAAAGAACCATCATTTTGTATTTGATAGTAATTTTTGATTTGGTCTGTGGTGTGCTGCTGTAAATAGCGAAGCGATTCAACTGCATGTAGAGGCGTTTGCATACGTTCTACCCAGCTTCTGAACTCAAGTGGAAGCTGTTGTTGATCTACAGTCTCAATAGCAAATCCGGCATTTTCGGCAAAATTTATCCACTCGCCTAAGCTGTAATTTCGTACATGACTCGGATCTCGCAAGGTTTCCATGCTTTGAAAAAATGTATCGAGTAAAGGCGATGCATGGCCTAAAATATCAACGAATACTGCTTTGCCATGGGGTTTAAGTACCCGCCAAACTTCATTTAAGGCCTGAGGTACACTTTGCCAGTGATGTGCCGAATAGCGACTGACCACCACATCAAAACGCTCTGATTCAAACGGAAGCTTTTCTGCCGGCCCTTGCTGTCCATTTACCTGAAATAACTGACGTTGTTGTGCCTCATGAAGCACGGTTGTGACCATTTCATCGCTTAAATCATAGGCCGTTATTTCATCGACATAGGGTGCAAGCTGATAAGTAACATGCCCGCCGCCACAACCCAAATCCAAAACAGTTTTCAATCTATTCTGCTGGATCAATGCTTGCATTTTTTTAAACTCATCACCTTGTGCATGTACTGCACTACTTAAATAAGCATTTGATTTATTTTTATATTGCTGCTGATTTATGTCATGTCTTGTGGTCATTTCTTTACGCTTCATTAAGAGATAACCTGACTATACTGAGATTAAAACAAAATAAATAATCATGAATTATTTTATTATAGATAACTAAAAGTAATCAATTATTACAAAACTTATTCAAACAAATGCTGTTAGTACGGACAAAAATGTCCGTAAAATAGTTTCATCCCCTTTCCTTGGTCGTGCCATGAGTAAACACGTGAAACGCGCCGCTCAAAATCGCGAAGATTTGCTCGAGGCCGCAATCGAGATGTTTAAACTGCATGGCATGATGGTGCCGTTGCAGGTCATTATCGATCATGCCCATGTCGGACGCGCTACGTTTTACCGAAATTTTGCAGACCGCAAGGCGCTGATTTATGCCTTGTTGGAACAGGCCTTGCAGGCACTTGAACATCGAGCCAAACCCTATTATGAATCACCCGATGGTTTGATTTTGCTCATTCAAAGTCATGTATTTCACCTTAATCAATTGTCTGTGCTGATGGAATACTGGCGAGTACTGGACTATTCCGACCCCACATTACAACAGCTGATTAGCCAGCATAAAATGATTATCCAGCCCCTAATTGATCGTGCGGTTGCACAGCAGTTATGCCGATCAGATTTTAGTTTTGAAGATTATCGCAGCATTATTACCATGCTATCTTCTTGTTTTCGCGGACACGATCAAAGCGAACAAATTCGTTTGGCCAGCCGTGTAATCGAATTATTGCTCAATGGCATCATCGTCAAACACGAGGTGCAACATGGCTGAGACACCACGTTATCTCGAAACGCCACCGGACTGGACCGATGAAGAACGCCCGGTCATTCCTGGTTCACCGCCCTCAATTGCGCATCCTACACACAAACGGTATTTGTATTTTATTATCGGAACGTTTATTGCGCTGACCGCAGGCTTGAGTAATGGTTTTATCACAGCCAACTTACCACAGCTACAAGGTGAATATGGCCTGACACCTGTCGAATCGGCATGGCTACCAGCGGCCTATGTGATGGCCAATGTCAGCTCCAATCTCATCTTGTTTAAAGCCAGACAACAATATGGGCTGAGACTGTTTACCGAAATCGGTTTGTTGGCGTTTATAGCTGTGATGATTTTGCATATTTTTGTGCAGAACTATCACATGGCTATTTTTGTGCGTTTTATTAGCGGGATGGTGGCAGCACCGCTAAGTTCGCTTGGCATGTATTACATCATGCAAGGCTTTAGTAATGCACATCGACTCAAAGGCTTATATATCGGATTTGGCTTTGGGCAACTTGGCGTACCACTGGCGTGGATTATTTCACCCGCTTTGGTGACAGTAAACAACTGGACGGTGCTTTATACCTTTGAACTTGGACTGGCCGTGTGCTGTTATGCCATGGTGGTGTCGCTTAAATTACCGCGTAGTTTGCGAATAGCCGTATTTGAACGCCAAGACATTTATACTTTTTTACTGCTTGCGCCCGGATTTGCCTGTCTTTGCGCTGTTCTCACCCAAGGGCCTTTGTTGTGGTGGTTTGATTCGCCTTGGCTGGCCTATGTACTTATGAGTGGTTTTATACTGCTGGTACTAGGTTTTTATTACGAGCATCATCGTACCAACCCATTATTAATGACTCGCTGGCTGGGCACAGCGGGTGTTTTACGTTTTATTTTTGGTGCTTTTGCACTGCGTTTTTTACTCTCAGAACAAAGTTATGCAGCAGTCAACTTTTTGAAAACTGTCGGAATGGGTCCAGATCAATTTGTGGGCCTGTACACGATTATCTTTTTCGGAATGTTGGCAGGTGTTGTATTTAGTGCAGTGACATTTTCCAGAGAACGTACGATTTTGCATCTGGTTTTGGCTTCATTTTTGATTTTGGTTGCCAGCAAACTCGATGCACATCTCACCAGCGATATTCGCCCCCAAAACTTTTTTCACAGTCAGTTTCTAATTGCCTTTGCCAATGGCTTATTTATCGGGCCGTTGCTGCTGGTTGGCTTTGGGCGCGCCTTAAAAGAAGGCCCGAGCCATGTAGTCACGTTTATTGTGCTGTTTTCAGCGACACAAAATTTTGGGGGATTGGTTGGATCTTCATTTTATAACACCTATCAAAAGCATCAGACACAAATTTATCAGATGGACATTAATCGAAATCTGACACAAACCGATCCCATTGTGGCACAGCGCCTGAGTCAGTATCAGGCTAAATTTACCCCCTCGATTACCGACCCAACGCTTGATCAGCTTCAGGCCGTCAAAACGCTGTCACAAACCGCAAATCGTGAAGCGCAGGTGCGTGCTTACAATGATGTGATTAATTTTAATAGTATTGTGGCTATCGTGCTGTTTTTATGGGGCGTGTGTAATATTTTATGGGGCAAATACTTGGCTTACCGAGAGCGAATCGCGGCTCAACGTTCATCTTCATTTTGAATTCCGAGACTATTTATGAGTGACGAGCAAAAACCAAATTCATCTGATTCATCTGCATCGGGCGAGTCTCATCCACCGCCCGCTAATGCCGAACAGAATTCGGGGGCTTCGCCTTCTCCGCTGAAACAAGTCCCGAGCGTAGGAAAGCTGATTCCAACCAAAAAATCGACTTTGATTCTCATGTTTTTCGTTTTACTGGTTGGGATTGGTTTGATCATGTGGGCATGGCAAATCGGGCCGTTTCAAACCGCTTTACAACAGACCGATAACAGTTATGTGAAGGGTAAAACCACCGTATTGTCTTCTCAAATCAATGGCTACATTAAAACGGTATTGGTTAAAGATTTTGATACGGTCAAAAAAGGTCAGCCCCTGATTTATATCGATGCGACCACGTACGCCCAAAAAGTGACACAGGCACAATCGGCTGTCGAGCAGGCACAAAACAATCTGGCCAACCAGACTCAAACCATTGCCCAGCGGCAGGCCGATATTGTGGCAGCTCAGGCTCAGGTCGATCAGGCTCAGGCCCAGTATCAACTGTCTGTCGATCAGTTAAAACGCTATCAACAACTTGGCGACAGCGGCGCAGTCTCACGCTCTGAACGCGATCAAGTTGCGGCAACTGCAAAGAATGATCTGGCTGCACTCAAAAAAGCACAAGCCAACGTCAAAGTCGCCGAAGAAGCATTAAAAACAGCACAAGTGGCCCAAGTGGGTTTACAGGCTCAAGTCACCAATGCTCAGGCACAGCTAGATCAAGCCAAAACCACTCAAAACTATAGCATCATTAGCGCACCAATGAATGGTCAGTTAGGTGAAGTCACGCCACGTGTTGGACAATATGTTGCAGCAGGCTCTCAGTTGTTGTATCTGATTCCACAACAAACTTGGGTAATTGCCAACTTTAAAGAAACACAGATCGCGAAAATGCGGATTGGCCAAAAGGCAACCTTTACTGTCGATGCACTCGATCATCAAAAATTTACGGGGCATGTCGAACAGATTTCACCGGCTGCCGGCTCAGAGTTTAGTGTGCTCAAAGCAGATAATGCCACAGGTAATTTTACCAAAGTGGTTCAGCGCATTTCTGTAAGGATTGCCATCGATCCGAATCAGGATGGCCTTGCCCGTTTACGCCCCGGCATGTCGGTCATTACATCGGTTGATACCTCAACACCATGAGGATCAACCCCGTTGGTGATTTCACCCTACTTCTGGGTTAAACTCGCATGCCCAACAATAAAATAAAACCAAAGGCCTGATTTGAATAACATTGCTTTTTTTGATTTTGACGGCACCATTACCTCGACCGATTCTTATACCCCCTTTATTTTTCAAACCATTCCGGCATCCAGAATGAAAAAAGGAAAGTTTTTACTTGCTCCTTACATTCTGGGTTATCGCTTAAATTTGATTCGCGGTACGGTACTACGCTCAAAAATTTTCAAGCTGGGCTTTGCAGGGCTTGATGCAAACGAACTTCAGCAAAAAGGACTCAGCTTTAGCCAAAGCTATTTGCCACAGATTATCCGTCCACACGCATTAGAGCGTATTCAGTGGCATTTGGCACAAGGTGATCGTGTCGTGGTGGTGTCTGCATCTATGGATGTCTATCTAAAACCGTGGTGTGCACAATATGGCCTTGATCTGCTTTGCAGTGAAGTCGATGCCATCGATGGCAAGATTACGGGAATTTATAAAAACGGCGACTGTAGCCGTGAAGTCAAAAAGCAACGTATCTTGGACAATTATGATTTAAGCCTTTATGCTGCGATTTATGCTTATGGTGATACCATTGAAGATCATGAGATGCTGTCATTGGCCACACATGCCTTTTATCGCTGGCAACCCGTCCACCCCAATTCACTTTAATTTATGTTTGATGCTTTGGCCCAACAGATTCCCTATCACACGCTCATTGACACCGCTGCTGTACGGCTCGATGTAAAACGGCTTGATCTGATCCATCCACAAATCTCGGGCAACAAATTTTATAAGCTCAAGTACAATCTGATCGAAGCTCAGAAACGTGGCTGTGCGCGTATTTTGACCTTTGGCGGGGCATTTTCCAATCATATTGCCGCCACAGCCTACGCTGCGCATCGCTTTAATTTTCAGAGTATCGGCATCATACGGGGGGAAGAGCTTGCTGATCGTCCACTCAATCCTACGTTAAGCACTGCACAGGCTTTGGGTATGCAGCTTGAGTTTATCTCACGTGCGCAATATCGTCAGAAGGATCAGCCGGAATTTATTCAGGCCTTGATGCAGCACTATCCAAATACCTATATTGTGCCTGAAGGCGGCACCAATGCACTGGCAATTCAAGGCAGTAAA
Organism: Acinetobacter sp. V89_7; assembly: GCF_029967895.1. Lineage (NCBI taxonomy): Bacteria > Pseudomonadati > Pseudomonadota > Gammaproteobacteria > Moraxellales > Moraxellaceae > Acinetobacter > Acinetobacter sp. V89_7. The sequence continues at coordinate 86,567 of NZ_JASCAJ010000025.1, read as the reverse complement.
GAAATATTAAGCAATTTCGATCGAGAACAGTACGATTTAATTTGTTGCGCTGTCGGAACAGGCGGTACATTGAGTGGATTAATTGAATCAAGTGCTGAATCTCAGCAGCTTCTGGGGTTTTCAGCATTAAAAGGTACTTTTTTATCTGAACAGATTCGCGGGTTGACTCAAAAGACCAACTGGAAAATTACAGATGATTATTGTTTTGGTGGATATGCCAAAAGCTCGCCACGTTTATTAAACTTTATGGCGAGTTTTGAAGAACGTTATCAGATTCCACTCGAACCGATTTATACCGCCAAAATGTTATACGGCTTGTTTGATCTGATTGAACAACAGGCCTTTGCTCAAGGTATACGCATACTGGCCTTGCACACAGGGGGGCTACAAGGGCGTTTATCTGCAAAGTAGCGAACATAGGCATCTAGTTCTGACATCTGCGCCAGAATCTTTTATAATCGCCCCCTTTGTTTTGGCTAGGTAGTTTCAAATGTCGTTTCAGTATGATGTGATCGTTCTGGGTGCAGGCGCATCGGGCCTGATGCTGGCCTCACATGCGGCCAAGCGTGGTCGTTCGGTGCTGATTCTTGAAAAAGCCAATAAAGTCGGCAAAAAAATTCTGATGTCGGGCGGTGGCAAATGTAACTTTACCAACTTATATGTCGAACCCGAGCATTTTATTTCTCATAATCCCCATTTTGTCATTTCTGCACTGAGCCGCTATACCAACTGGGATTTTATTGGCTTGGTGTGTGATTACGGCATTGCCTACGAAGAACGCAAACATGGACAGCTCTTTACCTTAAAAGGTGCAAAAGAGATTTTAAATATGCTGCTTTCGGAGTGTGAGAAAGCGGGCGGTGTCGAGATTCAAACCGACAGTGAAGTCAAGGCTGTAACCAAGCAAGAAAATGGTCGCTTTCAGGTTCGTACCCCACACGCCAGTTATACGGCAGAGTCTGTAGTGGTGGCCTCTGGGGGGCTTTCGATTCCGACACTAGGCGGTTCGGGCATTGGATACGAGCTTGCCAAGCAATTTGGTCATCACGTTTATCCAACCCGAGCAGGATTGGTGCCCTTTACCTTTTCAGATCAATTTAAAGAAGTCACAACACGTTTAAGTGGTAATGCACTGGATGTGACGCTCTCTAACACTCAAAATAGCTTTAATGAAGCGCTATTGTTTACACATCGCGGATTAAGCGGGCCCAGCGCATTACAGCTTTCTAACTACTGGAACAGTGGCGAAGGATTTCAAATCGATTTCTTTCCAAGTCATGAGTTACTGGCGTATTTCAAAGCGAAAAAACAGCAACAGCCGAAAGTCTTGTTACGCACCTTACTGAGCGAACTGGCCGCCAAAAGCATTGTGCTGGAACTACAACAATTAATCTGGCCAGCACATGCTGAAACCGCAATCGGACAACTCAGTGATGCCTTGCTTGAAGAGATTTGCAAACAGTTGCATGCATTCGCTGTCAAACCATCTGGAACCGAAGGCTACCGAACAGCGGAAGTCACTTTAGGTGGTGTCGATACCACTGAAGTTTCATCGAAAACCATGCAAAGCAAACGCGAGCCAGGCCTGTTTTTTGTTGGAGAAGTGCTTGATGTTACCGGTCATTTGGGCGGTTATAACTTCCAGTGGGCTTGGGCCTCTGCAGTTGCGGCAGCAGAATTTGTCTAGCGCTCAGTTGAGGTTTGATCTTCTGAGGAAGTTGTCGATGGTTTGGTTTCAATCGATTCATTAGGCGATTGATTCGGGCGTGGTTGTTTTGACGCACTCGATTTAGAAAAAATAAACTTATAGGCACTGGCCAGAAATCCAACCGTAATACCGGCAATCACAATAGGCGCTAAAAAACGATTTGGTTGCTTTTGCATACGATTCTCCTGTCGTTTGATAGTGAAATAAAATACATAAAAGATTAGCCACTCAAACTAGAGTGGCTAATCTTATTGAAAAAATCAAAGTTTATTTAGGTTGGTCGTCGGATTGTCCCGGTAAAGAGATATCGTCACCCTCACCTTTTGAACCATAAGGATTGTTCAGTGGCGTATTGTTCGGATCCACCTCAAAGTTGGTTGGTACGCTATGATCTGAATGTGACGTCACATCCGGTGATGCAAAAGTGGTCTTTTCACGCGCGGTTTGTGCAACAGGATTTGGATCATTACCCTCTGCCTTGACTTTATCGATTAAATCCGTCAGTACACGTTCTGCAGGCTGACGGCCACCTAAACCAAAAGCCAATGCAAAAGCGACGGCTACAGCACCGAGTGTGAGTCCAAAGGCCAGATTGACAATTGAATCGGCAATGCCCATAGCACGAAGTCCCATGGCCAAAACCAGTCCCATAATCAATACACGAACCAAATTACCCAACCAGCGCGAACTGTTGTATTCGCCACGCTGTACCACATTGGCCACAATATTGGCTAACCAGAAACCGATCACCAAAATCACGGCACCAAGCAAGATATTTGCGCCAAAGGCAATGAACATCGCGATCAGATTACTGATCTGCTCAAATCCAAGTCGGTTTGCAGCTTCAGATACGGCAAACAACATGGTAAAAAAGACAATCAGCACAGCAACTACATGTGAAACTTTGGTGCTACCCAAGAAGCGCTGTAAATCAAACTTGGCCGGAATGTCATCAACACCTGTACCCGCCAGAATATCCTGTACCAAATTGGCAATAAAACGCGACACCACATACGCAATAATCAGGATTAAACCTGCTGCAATGATGTTTGGAATGGCATACATGATTTCGTTCAGCATTGAGGTTGCAGGCTGAGAAATCGTTTCGATTCCAAGGGCTTCAAACGCTACAATTAACGCCGTGATCATGACCAGCGCGAAAACAAAAGACCCGAGTACACGGCCCAAATTGCTTTGCTTAAACAGACCAATTTTCTGTGCCTGTTGCTGAAGTCCGATACTGTTGACCAGTCCCTCGACAATACCGCGTACAATTTTTGCCAAGATGTAACCCACAAATACGATCACACCAGCAATGAAAATATTCGGTAAATAGCCAACGGCATCATTGAGCATGTTTTGTACAGGTAGCAAAAGCCCCGTCAATCCAAGAATAGACAGCACGATTGGTAAAAAGAGCAACAAAATCAGCCAGTAAACAATGTCGGCGATATTTTCACTCAACGGGCGCACACCCACTTCAGAACTGAGCTTTTCATCGAGTTGCGTTCTTGCAAGTACATTGGAAAAACCAGCACGAACCAAACGTGCAATAATCCAACCCACCAAGGCCACAACCGCAGCAGCAATCAAGTTAGGAACAAATACCAGCACTTGTGTGATCATGGCACTAAACGGACCACTCACGCTGTAGATGTTGAGGACATTGAGTGCAGCAATCAGTGCAATCGTCAGTACAAACCAAAACACAAATTTTGAGACGATACGTTCGAAGTCTGGCGTTTTTCCAGTTGCAGAGGACAAACGATGGTTGGTGCCCAAGGCACTAAGTAATTTTTTAACTCCAGCGGCGATCACCAGTGCCAAAATCCAACCAATAATAAACACCACAACGGCTGCTACAATCGGTTGGAAAATGTCCCAGTAATACATCAGATCATAATGAGCACGATTCGGCTCATTTCCAAAGAAATTATTCATGTTGTAGGTATCCTCTTTTTATCTTTTATTGGCTTAGCAATTTATGATTTAACGATAGAGTGAACATCAAAATATCTCTGATTATAAAAATATTGTGATATTTATCACTTTATTTTGAGTGCATTTTTTATTCAATTGTTCTCATAAGAATTACAACAAAATCACTGCAAAACATTGCAAGAAAGGCTCTTGTTCAATCATGAAAAGAGCCTCTCTTACTCAGAATAATGACGAATTCGCTATGACTGCTTAGAATCTGGCGTTGGATTATTCGGCGTAGCAGGCTGCGCATTCGGATTTGGATGATCTGGCGGTGCATCTGCTGCATCTGGCTGGTGATCAGCCACCATATAGGCAATTAATGCCACTAGGAAAATCCCCACAACTATAAGAATATAAACAGGCAGCTTACGTTTACGTTCAGTTTCTTCTGGTGATGAAGCATGTGAAGATGGTTTGCTATAATCGTGTTTCATATTTTCACCCTCTTATTTTTTATATCCTTTACCATCATAACAAGCACTTATGTAGCATTGTGTGAAAAAGCATTGTAGCAACGTGTTCTTTGTTTCATCGTTGTACTAAAAAATAGGCTATACTATGCGATCGATTTTTTTGTTTAAACAGTTATGTCGTACCGTCAGCAAAATGTAACGCTTGATCTTGACACTGACGTCACCCACCAGTGTACATTGCATCACACGCGCGATGAACACCTTATTGGTATAATTGAATTTAGCAAACCGAGCTTTTCGATAAAATGGGGAGATCTGGAATATTTTCGTCGCAGAACCGAAGAATTTTCTGTGATGCCCTTTCCCGATTGCGTTAATGCCATGATCATTGATATTCGTAATGTCAACGCTTTTTTAGACAACGAAGTACCGATTATTCCATGGCGCCTGCTTGAAGAAGAATGTCCGATTCGTCTGATCGTGCCTCACGAACGTCTTGCGCATTATATCGGGGTATTTGAACCCACCTGGATCAATACCGATCTAGACAGTGCAATTAGCGAACTGCGCGAGTTTATGGATATGTTTGTGCACTGAGTGCGCAAACCGCTATACTTAATGTATGGCATGCTGTATTTCACTGATTACCAGTAGTTTTCCACGGCAATATTTCCTTCTCCGCGTCGGTTCATGGTCAAACCACGGCGCTTCAAGGCTTCTTTGGTGTCGTCTACCATCTGTGGATTACCGCAGAGCATTACATGGCTGCTTGCAGCATTTAATTGCTGACCAACGGCAGCTTCTAGCTCACCGTTTTCAATCAGGATCGGCAGTCGATCATGTAGCTGAGCATGTGGATCACGGGTGATGATTGGCACAAATTTAAAGCCGTTATGTCCCTCTCCAAAACTTAAGGCAATTTCTTCAATCCGCTTCACGTACGCCAGTTCAGAAACCGTTCTTACGCTATAAACCAAGTAAATCTGCTGATAATTTTCCCATGTGGCAAAATCTTGCAACATCGAAATAAATGGAGCTAAACCTGTTCCAGTTGCCAAAAGCCATAAATCTTGTGGCAGCGGCAGTTGATAGCGTGCCAAGGTTAAAAAACCATATGGGATTTTTTCTAGATACAGTTCGTCACCCACCTGCAAATGTTGCAAGTTTGAGGTAAAAGCGCCATCTGGTACTACAATTGAAAAAAACTCGAGTGTTTCATCGTATGGCGAGGACACAATCGAATAAGCACGCACCACCAGATCATCTTTTACTTTTAAGCCAATTCGTGCAAACTGCCCTGCTGCGAACTTAAAATGCGCAGGACGTGTTAGGGTAAAACTAAACAAGGTTGGGGTCCAACGATGTACCGACAACACTTTTTCTACGCTAAATTTTTCAAATGACATAATTTCAACGTGGCACGAAATGGTGTGCTCATGTTAGCATGACACGTCAATTTTTTAATACTTTTTAAAGAGTAAGGCTTCATTCCATGCGCATGACATTACGTCAGTTGGCTGTTTTTGTGGCAGTCGCTCAAGAGGGAACGGTCACCAAGGCCAGTGATGCAGTCCGACTCACCCAAAGTGCAGCCAGTATGGCGCTGGCCGATCTGGAAGATGGCCTGGGCGCACCATTGTTTGATCGTTTGGGAAAACGCCTGCAGCTGAATGATCTTGGCCGCTTCTTATTGCCTCAAGCACTTGAAATTTTAGGGCGCTGTGAAGCATTTGAACAAGCGGCCAAAGGTGAATTACAAAGTATTGATCTGCGTTTGGGTGCGACCCTGACCATCAGTGATTACCTGATTCCCGATCTAATGGCAGACTTTCTACAGATTCATCCGCAAGCGCATTTGCAGCTACAAGTAGGCAATACTCGTCAAATGATTGAAGCCGTCAATCAATTCCAGCTTGATCTGGCACTGATTGAAGGGTCGTGTCATTTACCACAGCTACAGTGTATTCACTGGCTCAACGATGAACTTGCCGTATGCTGCTCGCCAGAGCATCCGCTGGCTCAGCTCAATCGTGCACTCACCCCAGAAGACTTTTTAAACGTGGAGTGGATTTTACGTGAAGAAGGATCTGGTACGCGTGAAGTGTTTGATAATGCGATCTTGCAAGATGTACCTGATGCCAATATCCGCCTGACACTCGGACATAACGAAGCCATTTTAAAAATTGTCGCCGGTGGTCTGGGTATGTCGTGTATTTCCAAACTGGCAATACAACCGCTCATTGAAAAAGGTCAGTTGGTGATTCTAAAAACACCATTTTGGGAGCTTACCCGCCCGCTGCATCTTTTAGTACATCGTCAAAAGTATCAGGGGCCTGGGCTGAAGGCATTTATGAATTTTTGTGAAAATCGAGTCAATGACATTTAAATCATTCTTATCATCAAGAAATAAAAAAAGCCACGAGAACGTGGCTTTTTTTATTAATCTTTTTGGACGCTACCAAAAATCTTATCTCCGGCATCACCTAAGCCCGGTACAATGTAGCCGTGCTCATTGAGTCCGTCATCAATTGAAGCGGTATAAATCTCAACTTCTGGGTGTTTGTCCTGAACCTTTTTAATTCCTTCAGGCGCGGCCACCAGCACCATCACACGGATATCTTTACAACCGCTGGCTTTGAGCACATCAATCGCCGCAATCAAAGAGCTACCGGTCGCCAACATCGGATCGATAATCATGGCAATACGGTTAGCAACATCAGGTACCAGTTTTTTGTAATAGGTACGTGCTTCAAGCGTTTGTTCATCACGCTCTAGCCCTAATACACTCACTTTAGCACTTGGAATCAGATTGAGTACGCCATCGAGCATACCAATGCCTGCACGCAAAATTGGCACGATGGTGATTTTCTTGCCTGCAATACGCTGTGTTGCAACTTTACCTGCCCAGCCATCAATTTCATGATCAACCAACAGTAAGTCCTGTGTTGCTTCATAGGTCAGCAACATCGTGACTTCTTGCGCTAATTCACGAAAATTTTTAGTACTAATATCCGCACGACGCAACAAACCAAGTTTATGACGGATTAAAGGATGGCGGATTTCTTTAATGGGCACGAGAGACACCTAAAACTACACTAAACTCCGGGTATTATAGTGGGTTTTAAGCATGAAATATAAAAAAAGCCTCCAAAAATGGAGGCTCTTTTTGTTAAAAACCCATCATTATTGATGATTTGCTAACACAAAGTGCAATGGTGAAAGAATTTCACCTTCAAGTGCCAGCTTGATGATTGGATCAGGATAGATACCAATGATCAACACCAATGCAGCCGCAGCAAGCACCATGATTCCACCAACTTTTTGCCCCCAATGCTTATCGGCATCGATACGAGGAACGTCTGGTGGTGTCATATACATGACGATCATGACACGTAAGTAGTAGTACAAACCAATACCACTACCTACAATAATCATGGCAGCCAAGAACCAATGCTGGGTCGTAACGGCAGCCATAACGACCAAGAACTTCCCGATAAAACCAGCAGTCAATGGAATACCAGCCAAAGATAGCATCATGACGGTTAAGGTGGCAGTCAATACCGGACGACGCCAGAACAAACCACGATAATCGGCCAAGCTCTCTGCTTCATCGATATTGTTATACGGGCTTGACATCAATGCCACGGCACCGAACGCACCAATCGTGGTGAGTACATAAGTAATGATATAAACCGTTACACTGCCTAAGCTTGCATAGGTCATACTTACCAAAGCAATCAGTAAATAACCAAAATGTGCAATCGAAGAATATGCAAGTACACGTTTTAAGTTAACTTGACGTACAGCCAGCAAGTTACCAATCACAATCGACAATACCGCCAAAATGGTAATGATCGTCACGATGGAGTCGATTAGAATCGCGCCAGAAGTCAGCATATAGCGAACAAACAGACCCACTGTCGCTACTTTGGCAGCCGTCGCAAGGAACGTTACCAATGGTGCTGGTGCACCTGAGTAGACATCTGGTGTCCACTTGTGAAAAGGTGCAAGTGACAGCTTGAATGCAACAGCAAAAATGATCAGGCCAAGACCCAAGATCACCATTGGCTGTTTGATCGCTTCAAACAATGCTTGTACTGAATCGTAAAATGCCAGTGAACCCGTATAGGCATAAATGTAAGCCATACCCATCAATAACATGGCAGATGCAGTCGCAGACAGTACCAAATACTTGATACCCGCCTCCAATGAACGGCTACGCTGATAGGTGTAGGCCAGCAAGCCGTACATCGGAATTGACATTAACTCAAGACTGATAAAGAACGACGCATAATGCGCGCTCGCCACCATGAGCATGGCACCCGACACTGAAATAAGCAGCAATAAATACAGCTCTTCACGATTGTCTTTGTAGCTTTCAATATACGCATGCGACAAGGTACAGCACGCCAATGAGGCAACAACAATCAAAAGTTGATAGAGCAATGTAAATGGATCAACCATAAACATGCCCATGATGTTAGACGGAACAAATTGTCCGCCAAACATAGTCAAAAGAATATAAGCCGCTGTTAAATTTAAGCCTACGACTGAGGTGGTCGCGATGAGATTATGATTACGTTTGATCGAAATCAGAATCATCACCACCACTGCAGTGAGAACCACAATCAGGACAGGAGCTAAAGGCATGAGCTGAGAAAACGACATTGTGAAGTTCATGGCTTATTGGATCTCCACATTACTAAGTTGGGCTACTGCCTCTTGAGTAACGTCAACGACTTGTTGTACAGGCACATAACTGTTGCTTAACCACTGCATAGATGAATGCGAGATGTCTAGGAAAGTTTGCGGATACATCCCCAACCAGACTAGGCCAACCAAACAAATCATCAAGATCCCTACTTCGCGAGCAGACAAATCTTTAAGCGGGCTATTGTAATGCTGTGCTTGTTCCGGATTCGGCTCACCAAACAATGCGCGGTGAATCAAGATCAAACCGTATAGACCCGCAAACACCAAACTTACAGCTGCAATAATGGTAAAGGTCGGATATTTGTTGAATGAACCCATCAAGATCAGGAATTCACCAATAAAGTTACCTAGACCAGGAATACCGACCAATGCCGCAACAAAGAACATTAAGAAAAATGGCAAGTAACGGAACTGACCGCGAATACCACCCATTAAGCGCATATCGCGAGTGTGCAGACGCTCATAGATTTGACCGCACATAATGAACAGTGCAGCAGACGACAAACCGTGTGCCAGCATCATGATCATCAAACCTTGATAAGTCAGAATGTTTCCGGCATAAATCGCGAGCAATACAAAGCCCATGTGCGAAATTGAGGTATACGCCAATAAACGCTTCATATCGGTTTGCTGGTAAGCACACCAAGCGCCGTAGAAAATACCGATCAAACCAAAGATAATCGCAATATCTGCAAACTGTGCAGATGCTGCCGGGAAAAACGGAATCACAAAACGAAGCAAACCGTAGGCCGCTGTTTTAATCAAGATCCCTGCAAGGTCAACCGAACCTGCCGTAGGTGCCTGTGCATGTGCATCTGGCAACCAACCATGTAACGGGAAAACAGGCAGCTTTACTGCAAAACCAATAAAGAAGCAGAGCATAAATGCATATGCCACACCTGCTGGTAGGTTATTGGCCACGGCAAGCAAGTAGTTGTAATCAAATCCGATCATTCCGGTCATCATGTAACCGTAAACCACCAGACCCAAAATACCAATCAGCATGATCAAACCGCAGATTTGGGTATACAGGAAGAATTTCGTTGCTGCATATACACGCGAGCGTCCATTCGAACCTTTATGTCCCCATAGTGCAATCAAGAAATAGATTGGAACCAGCATCATCTCCCAGAAGAAGAAGAATAGGAACATATCGATGGCTAGGAACACCCCGATCACACCGCCCAATGACCACAGTAAGTTCAGGTGGAAAAAGCCAACGTTTTTCTGGATTTCACCCCAAGAACAACCGACTGCAAGAACACCCAGCAATGCGGTTAAACCCACCATAAGCAGCGATAAACCATCCACTGCCAAATGAATGCTGATACCGAGGGTTTTAATCCAAGGAAGATAAAACTCAGATGACCATGTTGGTGTTTTTTCGCCGAGCTCGTAATGATAAGTACCATGCTGCCACAGTGCGATGGTCAATCCCAAAGTGATTAACATGCCAATCAAGGCAATCCAGCGTGGAAGTTGCTGGTCGAGTTTATCGACCAACCAACACACAAAACCAGCAATGAACGGAATCAGAATCAGCGCGGGTAAAATTAAATTGTTTTCCATTTTATTTCCCCACAACCTGAAGAATAATCAGGATCATCAATAACACCACTACACCGAGTGACATGCTTGATGCGTATTCACGCAACGAACCCGTTTGACGTGAGCTGGTGAAGCTGTTACCACCACGTACCAACGCTGGAAGCAAGAGCCACAAGCCATCAATCGGATCACGACCTAAAATTTTCGCGATGAGTAAATACGGTTTAACAAATACGATGTCATAAAGTGCATCGAAACCAAATGCCGTGCGGCAAATATGCGCCAAACCTAAACCCAGACCAGTTGCAGCAAATGATTTTACTGCATTGTAAGCAAAGGCAAACAATACAATTCCAACAACCAGACCTGCAATTGCAACACCACTTGCCAAGTGCTCAGCATGTGATACCGCAGCTTCCATTGATTCAGGAATCATAAAGGCTGGAATTTTTGCTGCCGTCAAGATATTGAGTACCGGCCCTTGAAGGAAATAACCTACACCTGTTGAAAACACTGCCAAAATAGCCAATGGTCCCCAGTAGGTCACACCATGAATGGCATGTGCTTCGGTTTTTTCTTCGCCAAAGAACACCACCCAAATGAGGCGGAAGGTATAAATTGAGGTCAGGAATGCACCTGCTACACCCACCCAATACAACGTTGAGTAAAGTGGAAGATTTGCAATGCTCGACTGTGCATACACGGCACCCAAAATTGCATCTTTTGAGAAGAAGCCAATCGTTACGATCGGTAGTGCAGCTAATGCACCGCCACCAATCACGAAACACCAGAACACAAATGGAATCTTCTTACGAAGCCCACCCATTTTGAAAATGTTTTGTTCGTGATGACATGCCAGAATTACAGCACCAGACGATAGGAACAATAATGCTTTGAAGAATGCATGTGCAAGCATATGGAACAATCCGGCTTGGTACGCTTCTGCACCCACAGCCATAAACATATAACCGAGCTGACTCATGGTTGAGTAAGCCAAGATACGTTTGATATCGGTTTGTACCAGTGCTGCAAAACCTGCTACGAGCAGCGTTACTGCACCAGTAATTGAAATAAACTGCATCACTGCAGGTGCCATTTCAATCACCGAATGCATACGGCTAGTGAGGTATACCCCTGCGGTCACCATGGTTGCTGCGTGGATCAATGCCGAAACAGGTGTAGGACCTGCCATCGCATCTGCCAACCACGTTTGTAGTGGAATCTGTGCTGATTTACCCGCTGCACCCAAGAACAGCATCAATGCGGTCCAGATCGAAAGTGATGAACTCTGTGTCATCACCGATGCTGCATTTTCCACAATGTATTGCGTATTGAGCGTACCAAACTGTTGGTAAAGCAAGAAGAGTGCAATCAGCAAGAAGACGTCACCCACACGAGTCACGGTAAATGCTTTGATGGCTGCCCATCCGTTGGCTGGATTTGAATAATAAAAACCAATCAACAAATAAGAACACAGACCAACGCCTTCCCAACCCAAGAATAATAACGCAAGGTTATCGCCTAAAACCAGCACCAACATGCTGGCAACAAACAGGTTAAAATACGAGAAGAAACGCGCATAACCATCTTCGCCACGCATGTACCATGATGCAAAGATATGAATTAAAAAACCCACACCCGTGATCATGCCCATCATGAGCAAGGACAAACCATCAAGATGCAGTGTAATGCCTGGCGCAAAACCACCGACATTAAACCATGTCCATAAATGCTGAACAAAAACAGGTTGACCACTGCTGGTAAATGCGAGTCCCGCCAAAAGCGCAAATAATGCAGATAAACCGACTGAACCAACACCAATGATCGCGGCTACATTTTCAGAAAGTTTGTCGCGACCTGCCGCCAATAAAACAAAGCCGATCAGCGGAAAAAGAATCGTTAAATATAAAGTACTCATCCGCGCATCTCACTTGCAGCATCCACATCCAGATGGTGGAAGCGATGGTAAAACTGAAGGACGATCGCAAGACCGATACATGCCTCTGCAGCAGCAAGTGTCAAAATCAGAATAAACATGATTTGACCGTCAGGCTGTGCCCAAACGCTTCCTGCCAAAACAAATGCCAATGCAGCGGCATTCATCATAATTTCAAGGCTCATCAACATGAACAGTAAGTTACGTCGCACCATTACGCCGTAAAAACCCAGCGCAAAAAGAATGGTCGCGACAATCAATCCATGCTCTAAAGGAATGTTACCCATTATTCTTGTTCCCCTGTTGCACTTGGCTCGCGTTTACCTAAGTGGAAGGCTGCAACCAAAGCTGCAAGCAATAACATCGCGGCAATTTCTACCAATAATAGATAGTGGGTAAAGAGGACTTGACCAACGGCTTTTGGACCAATCACTTCACGGCCCAGCATGAGACCTTGTGTGGTGTATTCGCCGCCGAGCATCCAGATCAATGTCAGTCCGAGCAAAAAGCTCATGAGCGCAGGAATCGCCCACGCATCTGAACTTAACCATTTACGTTCTTGTTCAACGGTGTTGTGCCCAAGATTGAGCATCATCACCACAAAAACGAACAACACCATAATGGCACCGGCATAAACAATGATTTCAAGTGCACCAGCAAATGGCGCACCCACGATCATGAAAATCCCCGCAACTGCAAGTAATGAAACAATCAGACTTAACAACGCATGTACTGGATTCGAGTTCGTTACCACTCGAATCGTCGAGATAATGGCCACAAGAGCCATCAAATAAAATGGCCACATCATGGTAATAAGCTCCGTACATCAACTGGTGCACTTTCTTTTTGTGCCTGACCTTTTTCTTTACCATCAATTGCCATACCTGCAACGCGATAGAAGTTATAATCAGGATATTTACCCGGACCAGAAATCAGTAAATTTTCTTTTTCATATACCAGGTCTTGACGTACATATTCGGCTAACTCGAAATCTGGCGTCATCTGAATAGCAGTCGTTGGACACGCTTCTTCACACATTCCGCAAAAAATACAACGCGAAAAGTTGATACGGAAAAATTCAGGATACCAGCGACCGTCTTCTTTCTCTGCTTTTTGCAAGGAAATACAACCCACCGGACATGCCACCGCACAGAGGTTACACGCTACGCAGCGCTCTTCTCCATCTGGATCACGTGTCAAAACAATACGACCACGAAAGCGAGGTGGTACAATTTCCTCTGCTGGTACTTCTGGATACAGAATTGTGTCACGTTTACGCGTAATGTGAGTGAAGACCATCCACAATGTACGAACGATTGACCCAACTCCAGCTAGAACTTTATACATTTTGTACTCCCTGCTGTCTTAGGCCTGATTCATTAGAATCACAGCACCAGTCACCATAAGGTTGACCAACGCCAGCGGCAAACAAACTTTCCAACCAAAATTCATGACTTGGTCATAACGTGGACGCATCAATGCACCACGTGCCAAAACAAACATCATCACAAAAAATGCTGTTTTTACAATGAACCAGAATGCTGGTGGAATAAACGATACTTCAAGATTGAACGGTGCTAACCAGCCGCCAAAGAACAACGTCACGATCAGTGCAGAAATCAGCACAATGTTGACGTACTCAGCAACGAAGAACATCCCCCATTTCATGCCGCCATATTCGACGTGATAACCTTCTGCCAGCTCTTGTTCGGCCTCAGGTTGGTCAAATGGATGACGGTGAGTTACGGCAACGCCTGCCACAACAAAAATCATGAAGCCAAGGAATTGTGGAACAATAAACCACATATCACGTTGAGCTTCGACAATTTCACGCAGATTAAATGAACCTGCAATTGCCACCACGCCCATGAGCGAGATCCCGAGAAACACTTCATAGGAAATGGTCTGAGCCGCTGAACGAAGTCCCCCAAGAAGCGAGTATTTGTTATTCGATGCCCAACCACCAAACAACACGGCATACACTGCAATTCCGGCCATCGCCATAAAGAACAACAGTCCAATGCTCATGTCTGCCACACCCAATGTCGGGCTGACTGGAATCACGATAAAAGACAGCACCGCTGTCGCCATAGCAACTGCTGGTGCAAGACGAAACGTCAGTTTGTCTGCAAACTTTGGTGTCCAGTCTTCTTTAAACATGATTTTAAGCATGTCGGCTACAATCTGGAACATCCCGCCCGGACCTACACGGTTCGGACCGTAACGGTCTTGCCACCATGCCAGCAAACGACGCTCGATAAACGACATCAATGCTGCAATTAGAACAACCACCAACAAGATCACAATCGCCTGCACAACGGCATATGCGATTGGCCAGTTTTCTGCCCAGAGTGGAGTTTGGCGCATGATTTCTTGATTCATGAATTACACTCCCACCGCAACAGAAACAGGTTCAGCAAGCGAAATCATCGGTGCCAAACCTACTGGATAACCAATATATCCTGCTGGTAAATACTCAATCACCTGAACGGGTAAGCTCACTGTCGTCTCACCTGCCTGTACTTTGAGTGACGCACCGTCTTTTAGATTTAAACGTGCCGCATCTTGTTCACCTACTGCAAAAGCAGCTTCTGGAATACGCGATTCCATCGCAGGTGTCTTGATGGTGAATTCACCAGAGGCAAAAATATGATGCATTGGTACCAAACGGAAGCTTTCAGGATGTGACATCACCGCTGATGGTGCCACATAACTACGTGCCGGACGTTTTGGTAAACGATCAAACAGACGCACGCCTGAGTCACCACCTTTCAAATGTCCACCGACTTCGTCTTGATACTTGTTCCAAGATTGCGGTGAGTTCCAACCCGGCGCCCATGCAAATGGAACCAATGATGCTGCTTTTTGAGGGCCTACATAACCTTCCATCGAGAACGTTAATGCTGAGTCGACATCGACAGGTTGCTTTGGCTCATGAACCGAAATCGGGGCACGTAGTGCTGTACGACCTGAATAACGACGTGGTTCACGGGCAATTTTCAGACCATGTACACGATAGCCTGCATCTGGTGCCACATCTTGAATCGCATCGAGTACAGGTACATTTTTCACAACAGAGTCAATGACATCGTCTAGCACAGTCCAGATAATTGACTTACCTTTTAAACCTGTTTCGATGGCATGTAACCAGCGCCAAGATTCTTTAATGGCATATTCCGGTTTGTAGTAGCTTGGATCATAGACCTGATAGAAACGCTGTGCACGTCCCTCTTGGCTCACTACGGTTCCATCGCCCTCTGCAAAGCTTGCAGCAGACAGTACCACATCGGCCTGTTTCACCGTATCTGTTTCACTATGATCAAGCACAACAACAGATTGTGCTTTTTCAAATGCAGCATTGACACGTGTTGCAGGTAAACGGCGATATAAATCGTTTTCAAGCACGACCATCACGTCATAGTCTTGTGCAAAAGCCTGCTCAAGGCTTAAACCACCCAAAAGCGCTAGACCCATTGAATTGACTTCAGGAACGGTTAGGGATAATCCTGCCTCTGGGCCAAGGTTTTGTGCAACTTGCGCTGCTGCTTCGATAATTGCCGGATCTTGCAGACTTGTGCCCGAGATGATCAATGGCTTTTTCGCTGCTTTTAATGCATCCGCAATGCTTTGTGCAAATGCTTTGGCATCATCGTCTAGTCCAGTCAGTGTTTCGCCTTGAACTGCTGCTGCCACTGCAAAACCTAAACGCGCAATATCATTTGGTGATGCAACAACCTCACCCGTTGCCACATCGGCTAAACGTGTTTGGGTGGCTGCCAGAATGTAAATTGGCGATTTGGCATCTTGACCGATACGTTGTACAGGCTCTGCCAACCATTCTGGTGTACGACGATCTGCCGCCATTTGTTTGGCTTTGTTTTTGGCAGCCTGACGAACCGACAGTGCCATACGCGGTGCAGTTTGAGTCAGATCTTCACCTAAAATCAAAACTGCATCGTAGCTTTCGATTTCACGCATGTTCGGGTTATAAATTCCCTGTGTTTGCATGATAGACGCAGCAAGCTCAACCAAGTTTTGTTCTTTTTGCGAGATACCAGTCGAGAAGTTATCCTGACCAACCAGCTCACGTAGTGCAAAGTTTGATTCAAGGCTAGCGCGCGGAGAACCCACACCCAATACTTTTTTGCCTTGTAAGGTACTGATTACTTGATCAAGTGCTTGATCAACCGACACAGTAGTAACAGACGTGCCCGAACGGAACTGCGGCTGACGCGGACGATCTTCACGGTTCACGTATCCACCACCAAAGCGACCTTTATCGCAAAGGAAGTATTGGTTTACTTCACCGTTGAAGCGGTTTTCAATACGACGTAATTCGCCATAACGCTCGCCCGGAGAGATATTACAGCCCGATGAACAGCCATGACATACGCTTGGTGCGTACTGCATATCCCATTTACGGTTATAACGTGCTGAATGCGTCTTATCGGTGAATACACCTGTTGGACACACTTCGGTGAGGTTACCCGAAAATTCAGATTCCAGCGTTCCAGATTCTGGACGACCAAAGTACACACGTGCTGCATTGGCGTAGACACCAAAATCGGTTCCGCCTGCGTAGTCGTTGTAGTAGCGTACACAACGGTAGCACGCGATACAGCGGTTCATTTCATGTGCAATAAACGAACCCAACTCTTGATTATAGTGGGTACGTTTTGTGAAACGATAGCGACGACGGTCATGACCGGTCATCACCGTCATATCTTGCAAATGACAGTGACCGCCTTCTTCACACACAGGACAGTCGTGCGGATGGTTGGTCATCAAAAACTCAACCACCGACTCGCGAAACTCAACGGCTTCTTTATCTTCAATTGAGATATAGGTATTGTCTGTTGCAGGTGTCATGCATGACATCACCAGACGCCCACGCGTGTCTTCAGGATTTGCATATTGGGTCACCGCACACTGGCGGCATGAGCCCACAGAACCTAAAGAGGGATGCCAACAAAAATATGGAATATCAAGGCCGAGGGACAAACATGCTTGTAGCAGGTTTTCAGATCCATCAACTTCGTATGATTTTCCATCGACATGAATTGTAGCCATAGTCGAATTCCTTAAGCTTGTGCAACGTTGCTGGCTTGAACAACAGGGCTATTGGCCACTTTTGCTTCAAACTCGCTACGGAAATATTTAAGCGCGCCCATGAGTGGCTCCATCGCACCAGGTGCGTGTGCACAGAATGTTTTACCAATCCATAACTTACGGGTGAGCTCTTGAAGGTGCTGGATATCTTCCATCTTGCCTTCACCATTTTCGAGTGCTTTCAACGCTTTTACAGCCCAAGGGAGACCGTCACGACACGGTGTACACCAGCCACACGACTCACGCGCAAAAAACTCTTCCAAGTTACGTGTTGCAGCAACCATACACTGTGTCTCGTCGACCACCATCAACAAACAGGTGCCCAAACGTGAGCCTGCTTTCATGATAGTTTCTGAGTCCATTGGCAAATCAATGTGTTCTGCCGCCAAGAAGTCAGTTGAGGCACCACCCGGCAACCACGCTTTGAGCTTAAGCCCATCACGCATACCGCCAGCATGCTCTTCAATCACTTCACGCGCCGTTGTACCAAATGGCAATTCCCAAAGCCCTGGGAATTTCACTTTGCCAGATGCCCCATAAATTTTGGTGCCAGGATCTTTCGATTTGCCTGCAGACAGACCGATGTACCACTCTGGACCACGCAACATGATGGCAGGCAAGTTATTGTAGGTTTCAACGTTATTGACAATCGTTGGACGACCCCATGCACCCGCAACTTGCGGGAATGGCGGTTTAGTACGCGGATTGGCACGACGACCTTCAAGCGAGTTGATCAGTGCGGTTTCTTCGCCACAGATATAACGTCCTGCGCCAGTATGTACATACAGCTCGAAGTTCCAGCCTGTATCTAGAATGTTTTCGCCCAAGTAGCCTTTGGCACGCACTTGTTCGAGTGCTTCATTGAGATACTGAGCCGCTTCGATGTATTCGCCACGAATAAAGATATAGCCTTGTGTTGCCTCAAGCGTATAACCTGCGATGAGCATCCCTTCGATCAACTGATGTGGAAGCTGTTCCATCAACAGACGGTCTTTAAAGGTACCTGGTTCCATCTCGTCGGCATTACAAATCAGGTAGCGCGGGCCACCATCGTTTGGCGCCATCAGCGACCATTTAATGCCCGCCGGGAAACCCGCACCACCACGGCCTTTTACTGTGGCTGCTTTTACCACTTCAAGTACTTCAGCAGGTTTCATGCCCAATGCTTTTTTAAAGCCAGCATAACCGTCTAGTGCTTCGTACTCATCGGCATTTCGTACATGTTCCTGTTTACTCAAACGCCAAGTCAGTGGATGAGTTTCAGGGTTACCATCGCCATAAATCGGTTTTGGTTCAGTATTCATACATACTTCTCCAATAACTGCTTGACCGAAGACACGTCCACCAAACCATGGGTATCTTCATCGATCATTAAAGTTGGACCTTTATCGCAATTTCCTAAGCAGCAAATTGGCAATAAAGTAAAACGGCCATCTGGAGTAGTTTGTCCGTACTGGATTCCCAACTCACGCTGAAATGCTTCTGCCAGCGTTTCTGCACCCATTAAGAAACAGGCAATTGAGTCACACAGCAAAATTACATGGCGGCCGACTGGTTGGCGGTAAATACGGTTATAAAAGGTAGCAACACCTTCTAAGTCCGCCACACTAATGCTAAGCAATTGTGCAATTGCATTCATTTGTGCATCGTCAACCCAGCCATTACGGCGCTGTACGCACTTAAGAGCATCCAAAGAGGCCGCACGTGGATATGGATAATGATGAATGTGATGTTCAATTTCATGAATCTCATCAGCAGTCAAAATCCCTTCCACATTCACGCGAGGTTTTTTATCAGTCAAAATCATCATAATCGTTTATCCCTAGCGATCCACGTCGGCCATAACCACATCGATGGTCGCCAAATAAATGATCAAGTCGGACACCAAGCTGCCATTAATTACTGACGGCATTTGCTGCAAGTGCGTGAAGGTTGGTGTACGGATACGCGTACGGTAGCTCATGGTGGCTTTGTCTGAGGTGAGATAATAGGTACTCGCCCCTTTTACCACTTCCGTCATGAACGATGCTTCACCCGCAGGCATAACCGGACCCCATGACACACTTAAGAAGTGATTAATCAAGGTTTCGATGTCTTGCAGAGTTTTGTCTTTTGGTGGTGGAACAGCCAATGGATGATCGGCTTTGTACGGACCAGACGGCATGTTGTCTAGACATTGCTGAATGATTTTCAATGACTCAGTGATTTCACGGAAATGCACCATGACACGCGCGTAAGCATCACCTTCGTACTCGACTGGCACATCAAAATCAAAGTTTTCATAGCCACTGTACGGACGGTATTTACGTACGTCGAAGTCGATACCTGTTGCACGTAAACCTGTACCCGTCACGCCCCAAGCCAATGCTGATTTTGCGTCGTATTGCGCAACATTACGGGTACGACCAATAAATACCGAGTTTTTCAGCGCTGCTGTATGGTATTCATTTAGACGCTTTGGCATCCACTCAAGAAGTTCCTTCACCAGCTTATGCCAGTTGTTTGGAAGATCGTGGGCAGTACCGCCGATACGGAACCAAGCCGGGTGCATACGATAACCCGTGATGGCTTCGACGATGTCATACACTTTTTGACGGTCGGCAAACATATAGAATACTGGTGTCATGCCACCGGCATCCTGAATGGCTGTACCACAGAACAACAAGTGGTTATTGATACGGAACAATTCGTTCAACATGACACGAATGACTTGGGCACGCTCTGGCACTTTAATACCAGCAAGCTGCTCAACTGCCATCACATACGGCATGTTTTGCGCACAACCACCCAAGTAATCTACACGGTCGGTATAGGGAATGAACGAGTGCCATGTTTGACGCTCTGCCATTTTTTCCACACCACGGTGGTGGTAACCGATATCCGGTACGCAGTCTTTAACTTCTTCACCATCAAGCTGCAAGACCACACGGAATGCACCGTGCGCAGACGGATGGTTTGGACCCAAGTTCAAGAACATAAAGTCTTCGTCGGCATTACCGCGCTTTAGACCCCAGTCTTCAGGAACAAAACGCAAATGCTCTTGTTCGAAGTCTTGCTTGGCTTTGTCCTGCATGTACGGCGTGTATTCCGTAGCACGTGCAGAATATTCTTTACGAAGCGGATGGCCTTCCCAATAGGTTGGTAGCAAAATACGACGGAGCATTGGATGCCCTTCGAAATTGATGCCAAACATATCGTAGGCTTCACGTTCGTACCAGTTGGCGTTTGGCCAGATATTGGTCGCTGTTGCAATATTGAGATCGCTCTCATTTAAAGCAACCTTGATTCGGATGTCACTGTTACGTTCTAAAGACAGCAAATGATAGAAAACAGTGAAATCTGAAGCAGGCAAACCATCGCGGTGTACACGTAAACGCTCATCTATTGCAGACAAATCGAACAACATGACATAAGGACGGTCTACCTTACGTAGAAACATCAAAACTTCTTGTACGCGTGAGCGTTCAACCCAGACAGTTGGAAACTCTTCACAAGTTGTTTGCACATAGAAGTTCTCACCAAATTTGGTCTTGAGCTCTTCTACAATTGCAAATGCTGGGCGTGAATCAACAGCGGTTGATTCTGGCATAGCAATGTCAGTTTCAGCCATTGGTTTGGCTTCCTATTTAATACAAATTCTTTTAGGTTTTTTGATCATCCTGCGCCCTGATGAGCGCAAATTATCAAAAATTTACTCAATTTCATCCATGGAGCGTAAGTTTTTAACCGCAATCCGCTCTGCATTTTTACGATCGCGTTCTGGCATCATCTTTGGCTTATAAATCGGCTGAAGATCATCACCAATTACGGCAGACAACGGACGACGCTCAAGTTGAATTTGGTTTTGCAGCAGCATTAGCGCCTGAATTAATGCTTCTGGACGAGGTGGACACCCTGGGATATAAACGTCGACTGGAATGATTTTGTCTACGCCCTGTACCACTGAGTAGATGTCATACATACCACCAGAGTTTGCACATGCACCCATGGAAATGACCCACTTTGGTTCAAGCATTTGTTCGTACAAGCGCTGAATAACAGGTGCCATCTTGACAAAGCACGTACCTGCGACAATCATTAAGTCAGCTTGGCGCGGTGAAGCACGAATAACCTCGGCACCAAAACGTGATAAGTCATGGACACCGGTTAGGGTTGTCGCATATTCAACATAACAACAAGACGTACCAAAGTTGAAAGGCCAAACTGAATTTTTTCGTCCCCAGTTCACTACGTTATGCAATACATCTTCAAGGCGAGTCATAAATACATTTTTATTGACTTCTTCCTGAAGTGGATCACTGACAACTTGGCGTTCTTGTAATGGATATTGATTAGCATCCGGATTCGCACGGGTTAATGTATATTTCATCCCGAGTTACTCCTGTATAGATGACGGTGCTGTCGATGTGTTTGACTTCATTCGACCAGAGGATTGTGCAGGGATATGACCAGTTGGATCGATGACCAACTCTTCAATTGAATTAAATCGCGTGATCTCTGCAATATTCATGTTTGGAGATCCAATCTTCGGTTTAATTCCTGCTGCCTTACGACGATCTGAAGGCGACCACGTCAGGGCACCCGTCGCAAAGACATAAATCAATGCAATCAGAAGATCTACAACAAAAATCAACATCGTGGTAAAGCCCATCCAACCCACTTCACGCACAGACGTTGCCCACGCATAAAGATAAAGTGCTTCAAGATCAAACACGACAAAGAAAATAGCAACCAAATAAAATTTTGCAGACAAACGAATGCGAGCACCACCTGCGCTCACCACACCCGATTCAAACTGTTCCTGCTTTGCGCGTCCCCATGATTTACCCCCTAGGAGTAAGGGAACAGTAAGCATAAAAACGCACAGAAATGTAACGCCGATCACGAAGGCAATAATTGCCCAATCGTATGGAGTAATGGCACTCATGCGGGGATAACTCCTGGCAGGCCTATTATTTAACAAAGAAATATATGTTTCGGTCTTGGAACCGCACCAAACACAAAATTAATCCCGCCAATTGTACCTGATTTCGCTTTTCTCTTTCTAGTTCAAGCCTCTTCGCCTTTAGCATGGTTTTTATACAATTTTGTCACGCAATCACGTTCAACCCCAACGTTCACGTAGATTATCGATTTAACTAATCATTAATCAATTTATGATTATTTTTTTCTTTTTTTAACTTTTTTGTCGTTTATGTCTGTCATTTGAGTCATTGGCATGATTTATCACGTTCAATCCGATTTGCACCACAATAGCGCAAGCATAATAAATTTAAATTATGATTATTCATCCTTTTCATAAATTATGGTTAAATGCGCAGCAGAATGAAAATGTAACATTTTATTAAGAGCGTCATCTTATTTTAAGGCTTGATTCTATGGTTCACTACTTTAGAAATACGTTATCACGCTCTACAAAGCAACATTTTATTTTATTTTTTATTATTATTTTTCTCTGCTGTACTTTGGGTATCTTAACCCGCCCCTTAAGCTTTCTTGCTTCTTTCTGGCCTGCCAATTCGATTTTTCTTGGTCTCTTAATCCGTTATCCCACTCTGCGTAATCGCTACGCGCTCACAGGTGGAATACTTGGGTATTTAGTATCAGACAGTATTTTTGGTTCAAGTCTGCCCGAAATCCTTGTTCTGACTTTGGCCAATCTGTGTTATATCGCAGTCACCTTTGGGTTATATCATCGTTTTATTCGCAAATTACAAGGCAGCTATCAAGGCTATTTTTATTTGTTTTTATTTAGCTTTTGCGCAATTGGCAGTTTCGCAGGTGCTTTATTTGCAAGCCTATTTGTTCCCATGATCAGCCCGGTATTTATGCATGGTAATTTCTGGATTGAACTGGGCGGCTGGTTTACCGCAGAGATGCAAAATGCCTTGTTGCTATTGCCTATCTTGATTAGCTTGCCATTTCGAAATGAACTTAAGCATTTCTTTCAAACGCCTATCGAATTTCAACATCTGCTACCCGTCATGAGCGTGACCGCTGCGCTTGTTTTCTGCTTTTATGACAATGGACCCGGTTCTGTACTTTATCCGATCGCGGTATTGATCTGGTGTGCGCTGACCTATCGACACTTTTCAGTCACGATCATTACCTCGATTAGTGCCAGTTTGTTACTGTACCATTTAACTCATAATTACATCGTACTGTATCCGCAGGAATATCTTGAAAACAGCATCTCAATTCGTTTGGGTATGATCATGATGGTCATTGCCCCGCTTACCGTGTCGAATATCAACAGTATTCGGAGCCGGTTGATCGAAGATCTAGAGTATATTGCCTCGCACGATGAACTGACCTTAAGTCTTACCCGTCGTTATTTTTATCAGACCGCACGCACACTATTTACAAAAATATTAGGCAACAGCACCCCAAGCGCACTGCTGATGCTGGACATCGATCACTTTAAATCGGTGAATGATAACTATGGTCATTTTATTGGTGATCAAGCCATTAAACTGTGCGCGCATACCATCAAATCATGCCTAAGGCCCAACGATATTTTGGGCCGCCTAGGAGGAGAAGAGTTCGCCATTCTTTTACCTCAAATTGGAGCACATGAAACCTTCTTACTGGCCGAGTGCATTCGTAAAAAGGTCAGCGAACATCCGATTTACTTATCCAATAACCATCCTATTTATATTCATGTCAGTATTGGCATTAGCTTTTTTCAGCCGAACCACACGGCGTCCTTAGAACAAATGCTCAAAGAAGCCGATCAGGCATTGTATCGAGCCAAGCAACAAGGACGAAATACCATCTCGAGTTACTCATAACTTGTTTCAATTCAGCTACATGCTTTAATCATCTTTATACACTGACGTGCTGTGTGGATGTGTATGCTGAAAAGACAGAATAAGGAGTAAAAGAATGAGCCTTGAATTTACACATAAACCGAATTATTTCTTTTATGCGCAATTACTTGTTCGCCATATCGAAACCTATGCGCAAAAACACGCCGATGCAGATCACGTTACTTTTGATTTAAAAGAAATTTATCAATTATTTCGTGAAGACTTTGCTTCAACGACCACAAACCTTGAAGGCATTTTAAACATCAGTGATGAATACCGTGTAGAGACATTGGCAGGTGGGGACCAAAAACTAATTAACCATTACAAGATTGATGCTGAAAACAATACACTGAGCGTAGACTTCAACCAAGATGCATTAGCTGCATTAAAACAAGGTAAACCCTTGATTGCACCGGATGCCAGTCTTTATCAGTAAATTTAACATTTAAAAAAAGAAGGCAGCTTATGAGCTGCCTTCTTTCATTTTAAACTGGTTTTTCTTCTTCAACGTTTGATTAAAACGCTTGGCCGGCCAGCGCATGATAAAACGCGCCCCGCCCAAATCTGGACTTTCATCTACTTCAATTGTGCCACCAAACCAGTAGGCAATACGACTGACGATAGAAAGCCCAAGCCCATAACCACCCGAAGCACGGGTTCGACTGTCATCAAGTCGTGCAAATGCCTCAAAAATTCGTACGCGGTCTTCTTCTGCAATGCCCTGCCCGTCATCTTCCACACAGATGTAAGCATTACCGTCGCCTTGAATACCCCCACTGATTCGAACTTTATGATCGCAGTAGCGTACCGCATTACCGACCAAATTTTGCACCACACGGTGTAAGTAACGTCGCTCTGCATCGACCATAATGGCGGTCGCAGGTGGAATCAGCTCGATTTCTTTTTGGGTTTTAAGTGCTTCGGTTTCGACTGCTACCTGACTCAACAAATCGAGCAGAATAATTTCCTCAAAATCCAGCGATGGCGTACCTTGCTCAAGCTTGGCGTAGGTCATGATTTCATCAATCAAGGTATTGAGTGCCTCAATATCACGATCAATCATTTCCATTTGTTGAATACGGTAGTCGTAATCGTCTTCTTCTGCGAGCATTTCCATACCAAACCGGATTCGCGCCACTGGCGTACGCAGTTCATGCGAGACAGCTCGCATCAGTTCGCGCTGTGCCTCAATCAACCGCTGAATATGGTCGGACATATTGTTATAACTTGAAGCCAGATTGGCCATTTCATCACTTCCCTCGATCGGAACACGAAGCGACAAATCTCCTGATTTCATGCGGTTTAAGGCATAACGCACCTGACGGATCTTGCGCTCTAGCGGCAAGATTAAGCCATACACCCCTAAGCTAAGCAGAAACAAGCTAAACAACGTAATACCGGCAGATAATTGAAACGGCATCCAGTTAAACATCGGAACCGGACCGAGCACCAATACATTGAGTGGATTGTTCGGCATAGGTGAAATAATCGAAATGGTCGTACCACGAATGGTGGCATTATCACGGTATAGCATAATGCTTTGATTTTGACGAAGACGACCAATCTGCTCTGAATCAAGATTCAGATCTTTCACATTATAAATATTGATCGGATAAGAAAAATGCGTCTGGATTTTTTCGACGTATTGCTTTTCTTGACCCGGATAATAAATCAAGTAATCCAAAATAAAGATCGGCAGCGCTTTCATCTGGCGCTCACCGATTTTATCGACCTTAATATAGAGAAAATGCTGTGGATCGCTCCGCAGTCCGATAATCACATATGCAATAGAGGTTTCGGCATCATACCGAACCACCGATTTTTGTTCTTCTATACGTTTTTTTTCGGTGCGGGATAACTCGATTTTACTTGCATCGACATAATAAATCGGTAATTCCAGTAAATCTGAGGCATCGGAAATCCAGTCCAGCTTTTGCTGTTTAGTCGGCTGACGAGCAATACTCTCACTGATCACAAAGGAAATACCATCAGTCAATGATTCACGATATTCCTGTGCGCGCTGATAGTTAATGATCTGGACAAGCAGATAGCCAAATAGGGCCACCAACATGACCAGTACCACCAAACCCGCATAAATACGTAAAAATATACTGTGCTTAAACACTCGATCAGCCTTAAACAAGAAGTGCTCTTGGTCTCAATGGCAAAGATTATAAGCCATTAGTTTCTTTTACAAACAAATAACCTTTACTACGAACGGTTTTAATTCGTTTCGGATTTTCCGGATCGTCACCAATTTTTGGACGAATACGAGAAATACGAACATCAATCGAGCGATCCTGACCGTCATATTCGATGCCACGTAAACGCTCGAAAATATCTTCACGCGACAAAATGCGACCAGCATTAGAGGCAAGTAACCACAACAAATCGTATTCGGCGCTGGTAAAATCGACCAGTTCACCATTGAGCGTCACTGAGCGTCCGCCATTATCGATGACTAGATCATCAAATTCGATACGCTGTGCAACTTCGTCTTCTACTGTTTTGTCGGTACGACGCAACAAGGCACGGATACGCGCTAACAATACGCGTGGCTGAACAGGTTTTGCGACATAGTCATCGGCACCCATTTCAAGGCCTAACACCTGATCCATATCTTCGGTACGTGCAGTTAACATCAAAATAGGTTGATGATAATGAGGGCGCACTTCGCGACAAACCGTCAAGCCATCGGCACCAGGCAACATCACATCAAGTACGACTAAATCTGGTTGTTCGCCAATAATACGACGAATCGCGCGATTACCGTCTGTTTCGACCCCCACTTCCAATCCATTACGGATCAAATATTCTTGTGTCAGACGTGCAAGACGCTCGTCATCTTCAACAATTAAAATCTTGGGTAACTTTTCTTCTTGGCTCATACTTTTGCCCCTATCATCTATTAAAGTGTCTTGTTCAAAAACCAACAATTACACCGACATAATAGATTGCAATATACACACGTTTACATTGTAAACAAGTCCTCGTTCACCAAACTGATACACGTCCGTTGTATTTTGTTGCATTTTTATTAAGTGTTGAATTTTCAGGTCTTTTTAAATATTTTTCCGCCTCAGATCACAAGTTCACCAGTCGTCGCAAAGACCGTCCAATTATTAAACAAATTATTTCACCGGACCAAAACAACAGCACTGAACGAGTGTTTTTTGAGTTATCCACACAGTTATCTATACGTGTTTTTAACAGCCTTTGTTATGCTATGCACCACAGAATCATGCACATAGAATTTGGAAAAAAAATTAAAGAAAAGTCAAGATTGATATCCTGCCAAAATTCCCGTATCTTGTGCCTATAAACTATATTAACCACTAAGTCTTGTGTTTATCCCTCAAACATCGTGCACAAATTTGCCCGGTTCAAATGGTCCATGAACATAAATACAGATCACAATGGAGCTATGCTGACATGAGCGTAATCACTTCAACTCCTGGACAACTTCAGGTGATTAAACGCAATGGAGAAGTTGCTACCTTTGATGCAGAGAAAATCTCTGTTGCGATTGGAAAGGCATTCTTAGCTGTTGAAGGTCAGCAAAGCGCTGACTCAAGTCGTATTCATGACCGAATCAGTCAATTAACCGAAATGGTGATGAACACCTTTAACCGTCGCTTACCTTCTGGCGGTACTATTCATATTGAAGAAATTCAGGATCAGGTTGAACTTGCGCTGATGCGTACTGGCGAACAAAAAGTTGCGCGTGCTTACGTGATTTACCGTGAGCAGCGTAGTACTGCACGCCAGCAAGCAGGCGCCAACCATCACCCAACCTTACAAATCACCGACAATCAAGGTCAGCTTCAACCGCTTGATCTCGATGCACTAAAAGCCACTGTTGAAAAAGCAGCGGAAGGCCTTGAAGGCATTAACATTCAAGCAATTGTCGATGAAACTGTTAAAAACCTGTACAACGGTGTCAAAATTAGCGACATCGCCACCACCATGATGATGGCAACACGTACACGTATTGAACAAGAGCCAAACTATACCTACGTGACTGCGCGTTTATTACGTAACGAACTTGTGGCAAAAGGCCTTGAGTTTTTGGGTTTACCAGAAGACACCCTAGAAAGCGATGCGCTTGAAACTTTCCTGAAAAAAGGGATTGAGCTTGAGCTACTAGACCCAGAACTCTTAAAGTTTGATTTGGCGCAATTGGCGGCAGCGATTAAACCTGAGCGCTCAAACCAGTTTACATACTTGGGCTTACAAACGCTTTACGACCGCTACTTCATTCATTCAGATGGCGTGCGTTACGAATTGCCACAATTGTTCTTCATGCGTGTCTCGATGGGTCTGGCGCTCAACGAAGAAAACCGTGAAGCACGTGCAATCGAGTTTTATAACCTACTTTCAAGCTTTGACTACATGGCGTCTACCCCGACCCTGTTCAATGCCGGCACACTACGCCCACAGTTGTCGAGCTGTTACCTCACCACGATTGGTGATGACCTTTACAACATTTATGGTGCGATCCGCGACAATGCGATGCTGTCTAAATGGGCGGGCGGCTTGGGTAATGACTGGACACCAGTACGCGCACTCAACTCGTACATTAAAGGCACCAATGGTAAGTCTCAAGGTGTTGTACCGTTTTTGAAAGTAGCGAACGATACAGCTGTTGCGGTTAACCAAGGTGGTAAGCGTAAAGGTGCAGTCTGTGCATACCTAGAAACGTGGCACCTCGACATCGAAGAATTCCTAGAGCTTCGTAAGAACACGGGTGATGACCGCCGTCGTACACACGACATGAACACGGCCAACTGGGTACCAGACCTGTTTATGCAGCGTGTGTTTGAAGATGCAGAATGGACGTTGTTTACGCCATCTGAAGTACCAGACCTACACGACTTGACTGGCGAAGCATTTGCAGAGCGTTATGCGCACTATGAAGCGATTGCTAAAGAACAAGAGCTGTTGCACAAAAAAGTCCGTGCGCAAGACTTGTGGCGTAAAATGCTGTCGATGCTGTTTGAAACAGGCCATCCGTGGATTACATTTAAAGATGTATGTAACTTACGTTCGCCACAACAACACGCAGGCGTGGTTCACTCGTCAAACTTGTGTACAGAAATTACGCTCAACACCAGCGAAGATGAAATTGCAGTATGTAACTTAGGTTCGATCAACCTTGTTCAGCACGTACAAGGTGGTTCACTTGACCGTGAGAAACTGGCACGTACCATCAAAACTGCTGTGCGTATGCTCGACAACGTTATCGACATCAACTACTACGCAGTGCCACAAGCGAAAAACTCGAACTTGAAGCACCGCCCTGTGGGCATGGGCATCATGGGCTTCCAAGATGCACTATATGAATTGGGTCTTGCTTACGGTTCTGATGCAGCGGTTGATTTTGCAGATGAATCGATGGAAGTTATCAGCTACTACGCGATTCAAACCTCAAGCGACTTGGCGGTTGAACGTGGTGTGTACTCAACCTTTAAAGGTTCACTCTGGGATCAGGGTATTTTGCCAATCGACTCACTTGATATCGTGGCAAAATCACGTCCGGAGCGTATGTTTGAAGTAGACCGCACCCAACGCCTAGACTGGGATACTCTACGTGCTAAAGTGCAAAAAGACGGTATGCGTAACTCAAATGTGATGGCGATTGCACCAACCGCCACCATCTCGAACATTTGTGGCGTTTCACAGTCGATTGAGCCAACCTTCCAAAACCTGTATGTAAAATCGAACTTGTCGGGTGAATTTACGGTCATCAACCCATACCTTGTACGCGCTTTGAAAGAACGCGACCTGTGGGACACCGTGATGGTTAACGACCTGAAACACTTTGAAGGTTCGGTACAAAAAATTGCGCGTATTCCTGAAGAATTAAAAGCAATTTTTGCTACAGCATTTGAAGTTGAGCCACGCTGGATTGTTGATGCAGCCTCTCGTCGTCAAAAATGGATCGATCAAGCGCAATCGCTGAACTTGTACATTGCAGGTGCAAACGGTAAGAAACTTGACATTACCTATAAAATGGCATGGTTGCGTGGCCTCAAAACGACGTATTACCTCCGTGCATTAGGTGCCACTTCTGCCGAGAAGTCGACTATTAACACTGGCGCATTAAACGCAGTTAAAGCTACCGCGACTGCAGCACCAGTGGCAGCAGTTGCGCCAGAAGTAAAAGCAGAAACCACTGAAGATGGCTTTACACAAGCTGCTCCAGTGCCAATGGCTTGCTCAATCGATAATCCTGACTGCGAAGCGTGTCAGTAAAACATCCCTTCAGGAACGTTTCGGTTTGAGGCGTTCCTGATTGAACATGAGGACAACACAATGTGGCATCTGACTCACAACTATATGCTTGGTTTGGCGGTGCTCATTGTGGCCTCAATTGTGTTCTACACGCCCTTGGTTTACGCGTTTTTGAAAATTCGTGAACAACAGCGTAATCAAAATAAGTCGTAGGGATATTTGTTCTATTCAGTAATTTTAGAGCAGTTATCGATAAAACTTAATTTTGCTTACACAGAATAAGCGTATAGTAAAGATATCTTCCAAAAGATATCGAAAACGATATTAACAACGAAGAGAGAATTGATATGTCTATCCTGAGTTGGGACGATTTAGAAGATGATTCGCAAAAACCGGCTGCACATGAACACCAGTCTGCGCCCGTCGATACGAAAGAAGCGCCAACTACGCCGTTGGTATCTGCTACAGAGCCATCATCGCCGAGTGTGGCAAATGTACAATCCACTGGAACCGATTCCGTGCGATCAACAGATCCAACCGATCCGGTGGCTCGAGCATCTGAATCCCTAAAGCATCTGGACATCAGTGCCGGTTTGCAAGAGATCGAAACAGGTGCAGCGCGTGTACAGGTTGACGACAAGGCAATGATCAACTGCCGTGCAGACTTAAACCAGCTTGTGCCGTTTAAATACGAATGGGCTTGGCAGAAGTACCTAGACGGATGTGCCAATCACTGGATGCCACAAGAAGTTAACATGAACCATGACATCGCGCTTTGGAAGTCTGAAAATGGCTTGACTGAAGACGAGCGTGTGATTGTTAAACGTAACTTGGGCTTCTTTTCGACTGCCGACTCTTTGGTCGCGAATAATCTGGTTTTGGCGATTTACCGTTTGATTACCAACCCAGAGTGCCGTCAGTACATTTTACGTCAGGCGTTTGAAGAAGCTATTCACACTCATGCTTACCAGTACTGTATCGAATCGTTGGGTATGGATGAAGGCGAAATCTTCAACATGTATCACGAGATTCCAAGTGTCGCGCGTAAAGCGGCATGGGGCCTTAAGTATACACAATCGCTTAGCGACCCTACTTTCCAAACAGGTACACCTGAAACCGATCAGCAGTTACTGCGTAACCTGATTGCGTTTTACTGTGTTCTTGAAGGGATTTTCTTCTACTGTGGCTTTACCCAAATTTTGAGTATGGGCCGCCGTAACAAGATGAACGGTGTATCTGAACAGTTCCAGTACATTTTGCGTGACGAATCGATGCACGTAAACTTCGGTATCGACATGATCAACCAGATCAAGATTGAAAACCCAAGTTTATGGACTGCCGAATTCCAGCAAGAAGTGATTCAGATGATTGTGGAAGGTACTTTGCTTGAAATCGAATATGCTCGTGACACGATGCCACGCGGTGTATTGGGCATGAATGCGGCCATGATGGAAGAGTATTTGAAGTTTATCTGTAACCGTCGTTTGGCACAGCTTGGCTTACCAGAGCAATACCCTGGTGTGAACAACCCGTTCCAGTGGATGTCGGAGATGATGGACTTGCGTAAAGAGAAGAACTTCTTTGAAACGCGTGTGACAGATTACCAAACTGGTGGTGCGTTGAGCTGGTAAAGGCTGAATGCAATATCAAAAGTAAACCGCTCATCGTAGCGGTTTATTTTTACTCTTAAAACGTTAACTCAATCTTCCAATACTTCTTACACCCATTTTCACTCCCTTCACAGCGTCAAATCTTTCACTGTTGTACTGCTGCCATTATTTTTAACCGATTCAATGCCTTTATCACGTGAGGCTTCAGAAGCATAAAACTGACTGCTGCCTATAATTTGATGATTGGCTGCTTTTAAATTGAAATAAGGTTTACCATTTTTTGCTTTTAAGCGATCATAGCGTGCATCATCTGGGCTATTTTTTGTACCGATGCAATACCATTTTCTGCCGATGCCTTAGCCTTATAAAGCTCGCTAGTCAAAATAATTTCACCATTGCCTGCTTTAAGCACAAAACGATATTGACCATCATTTGCCTGACTCAGTTCATACCAACCCGCCATATCTCCTTGCCTCGTATTTTTAATTTTGCTTGTTGATTTATTGTTCAATCAATATAAGACACTTCAAGCAACTTGGGTAGATTGTTTTTTATACATTTTATTGCGAAGATTTGTCGGTTTTATTAAAAGCAGACATCAAATATTACGATTAAAATTTACGAAAAATCACCTCTCCACTAAAGTAAATACAGTCTTCTACGCGCTGGCGCTGAACAGCACTCAATTGCTCAAGATCATGGTAAGCAAAATCGGAATGCTCATGACTCAAGATAATGTCGGCTGCGGCATCTAGATGACAACGAAAAATACTTACATGCGCGTTAATTTCAGCATGCAAATAAACACCCGTGAGTGCTTCAACCTCAATCTCGACACCAAGTTCTTCACGGCATTCGCGCTTTAAACCTTCTAAAATGGTTTCATCAGGGTCGATCCCACCACCCGGTAAGCCCCATGCAAAATCGCCATAAGTGGCTTTGAGCAATAACACTTGACCTGTGCGATTGGTAATCACCGCATGTGCCCCCACGCGGTAAACATCTGAAAATGCCATAGATCCTCACTAAAAAAGGGAGTAAAAAATACTCCCTTTTAACATTATGCTTTTTTTACAAACTCGGATTTGAGCTTGATTTGTCCAATACCTTCAATTTTACAATCGATATTATGTCCATCGGACGAGCCTGCAACCAAACGAATATTTTTGACTTTAGTTCCCACTTTGACCACAGATGATGACCCTTTAATTTTTAGATCTTTCATTACTGTGACGAGATCGCCATCTGCCAGAATATTTCCATGCGCATCTTTAATGGTTTCATTTTCATCGGATGGTGCACTTTCCCCTTCTTTCCACTCATAGGCACATTCTGGGCAAATCAATAAGTCATTCTCTTGATAGGTATATTCTGACTGACACTTGGGACAATGCGGTAAAGACATAAAAAAACTCGAAAAGCTGTATTATGCCGTGAATGCACTGTTTTTAAAAATCTGGATGCCTTGTTAAAACGGAATTTTGATATCGACCAGTTTCCAAGACCATCCCGAGCGGTGCAATATAAACTGGACTTCTTTGTCTTGCTGGGTTTGTAGCGTGACTTCAAAAGCATTCCAAGCTTCGTAATGGCCCGAGTAGCGCATAGCAGGTTGTTCTTCAGCAGTGGTCGCTTTGGGGGCATCCGATTCGGGGTTAGAATGCATATCTTGATTCAAATTTTGCTCAAGGTACGAACGCTCAAAGCGTTCTTTCAGTGCTTTGCCTTGTAACAGCAACATCATACCCTCGGGAGTCAGCGCAACTTCGACCAATCGATCCATTAAGCTTGATGCCACCAAGGCACCTAAAGCATTTGCAGGGCCATTTTGTTGATCTTGCAAATCACCCAAACGAATGTGGATGCGTTCTTTTAAATGTGTCTGAACGCTCGGAAAATCGATATAGCGAGATAGCGTCTGTGCATCATTTTTTTGCACAGCATTCTGGATTTGATAAACCACCCAATACGGCGATGCAACCACATACCCCAGAATAACCAGCACCAGAAGTATAAGAAGATATTTAAGCGTTTTCATTGAGTGTGCCAATATCTCCTTTTACTACATGATACTGGTAAAGTCTTATGACTCAGCATAAAACAGAAGCATAGGTTTGAAATACGAATGAACATCCGACTGCTTAATTATGAAGCTGTTCGTCGTCTTCTTCGTATTCGTACAAGTAGCTCATGCAGCCCCAGCCGTCGTAATCGCCGTTAAATTCCTGCCCGATACGCGTAAACCACTGCTCTAGATCTTCAATATCTTCATATTCTGGAATCATGGTGACATGAATGTTGAGCACCCATAAATCTGAGCCTTCAATATGCTGATCTTCTTGAAAAAAAGACACTTTTTGTTCTTGGTGCAACAAATGTATTGCGCATTTTTCAAGATCGGCCTGCTCTTTAAATACAATCGAAAATTCAAACTCGTGTGGCTCTTTCAGGTCATTGCCATCTTCAACCATCTGCCAGAGCACATTGCCATTGTCGTCGTCTGGAAATAATTCGTAATTTCGGCTCATTCTTTTATCCTTGTTGTGATGGTGCAAAAGTCTGTTTTTAGCTTAGCTTACTTTTATGTCAATTTTAGCGTCGGATACGTTTTATTACTCAATTTTATGTCATGGTATCCAGAGCATATACCAGAATTAAAACGGCACAGTCGAACTCAATTCGAGCGCTAAACCTGTGATCGGATGAATCAAACTAAGACGTGTGGCGTGTAGTGCCATACGACCAAGTGCAAAATTCTGCGGTTGCGGATGGTACAGTTTGTCGCCCAGAATCGGATGACCAATATGCATGAGATGCACACGGAGCTGATGCGAACGCCCAGTGACGGGTTCAAGCCGCATACGGCTTTGCTGAGTAGCAGCACAATATTCCAGACGCGCATATAGGGTTTTGGCAGATTTACCCGTTTCAAAATCAATTTTCTGCTTGGGGCGGTTTGGCCAATCGGTGATGAGTGGTGCTTCGATACAGCCTTGGGTGTCTGGGCATCCTTGCACCAACGCAGTGTATTCTTTTTTGATTCGGCGCAATTGAAAGAGTTTGCTGATGGCCACTTCCGCGTCACGATGCTTGGCAAACATGAGTAAGCCGGAGGTGGCCATATCCAGTCGATGTGTCACCCTCGCCTCTGGATACATCGTCAGCACACGTAAATAGGCACTGTCTTGATGCTCAGGCAGACGGCCCATCACCGACAATAATCCCGCAGGTTTATCCACCACAATCAGGTCATGATCTTCAAAGATAATATCGAGTGGATGTTGGGGCGGATTATAAATAAAGCCTGAGCGCATACAGCTGGTGTGTCTTTTACTGGAAACTGGCTGCGCACCATATCAAGCACATTTTTAACTGTCAATTGGGGTGTAAAACTGCTTTTATTTAGAAACAGATGAGACACAAACAATCTGTAAAAGCTGATTTTTTTGATGAAATAGCGCAGAATAGTTAGCATATTTTTATAGAACTCAGGTTAGAAGTTTTATGAGCGATGTCGCTTTT
The DNA here is from genome assembly GCF_029967895.1 of Acinetobacter sp. V89_7. Classification (NCBI taxonomy): domain Bacteria; kingdom Pseudomonadati; phylum Pseudomonadota; class Gammaproteobacteria; order Moraxellales; family Moraxellaceae; genus Acinetobacter; species Acinetobacter sp. V89_7. Next base: position 50,982 of record NZ_JASCAJ010000025.1, on the reverse strand, counting down.
ACTGCATTTTCATTGATTGGTGTCGATGCACAAAAATTTTTGCAAGGCCAAGTGTTATTGCATGTCGAACGCTTAGCCGAAAACACCACCCGCTATACCGGAATTTGCGATTTAAAAGGCCGTATTCATTTCGGTCTATGGATCACCAAGTTGAACCCTGAAGAGTTTATTTTGGTCACCACACACGATCAGGGTGAAGAATTTGCCAAGCACATCAAAAAGTACGGTGCATTTTCTAAAATGAAACTGGACACACTCGGCCCGGTTTTCCCTACCATTCAAGACAGCTCGACCGTATTTTCAAATGCCGAGACAGATGTTGCCGCTTGGCAGCTTGCGGCCATTGAGTCGGGTCAAGCATGGATTTCTCAGGCCACCGAGCATGTGTTTCAACCGCAAGAGTTACGCTTGCATCAACGCCTTGGTGTGGACTACGACAAAGGCTGTTATTTAGGTCAGGAAGTGGTTGCCCGCCTCTGGTTTAAAGCCAAACCTAAGCGCTGGTTACACTTGGTGGCAGGTCAAGGTGATGTACCTGCCGCAGGTCAGCAACTGCATGCAGATGTTGAGGTGGTCAACAGTATCGCCACAGCCACAGGCTTTACCGCTCTGGTGGTGGCCAAGCCAGAAGCATTAGAACAAGCAGCACTTGAGCTACATGAATTACCTGCACATTTAAGTGGTGACGTTGCACGCCCACAAAGTTAAAGCAAAGCATAAAGGGCTCAAATACCGGCGTCGGTGTTTGAGTCTTTGTTTTTTATACCTTAGCGCTGCATTAATCACATTTTGTAACCAAAACTACGCCATTATTTCGGCATTATGCTTAAAGCATTTTTGTTTGGAATTTTTATGAAACTTTGGCTTCATACATTGGTTTTAAGTTTAGCGGGCATGGGTTTGGCACATGCCGATGTAAACACGGTACAACAAAATTTAAAAAAGAATTATCCAGATATTGCGGTCAGCTCGGTCACCCCGACGCCCGTCAAAGGTATTTATGAAGTATTGACGCAGGGTCAAATTGTTTATACCAGTGACGATGCTCAGTACTTTTTAGTCGGTAACTTGGTTGATCCGAAAAATCAGCGCAACCTCACCGCAGAGCGTATGCAGCAAGCCAATAAAATCAACGTGGCAGATTTGCCGTTAAATCAGGCCATCAAACATGTCAAAGGCAATGGCAAACGGGTGCTGTATGTTTTTAGCGATCCTGATTGTCCATACTGCAAACGCCTTGAAAAAGAGCTGAGTCAAATCGACAATGTGACCATTTATACCTTTCTTTATCCATTAAAGAGCTTGCATCCAAATGCCGAAAAGATTGCAGCTCAAATCTGGTGCTCAAAAAATCCGTATCAGGCATGGCAAGATTACCTGATTCGCGATCAAGCACCGACTGCCTCTGCACAGTGCGCAACGCCTATCCAGAAGAATCTGGCCTTGGGTGAAAAGCTCAACATTTCAGGCACACCGACAATGTTTTTGAAAAACGGCGAACGTCTTGCCGGTGCGATGGATGCCGCAAGTTTGAATACCGTGCTAGATCAGGCCAAATAAGCAGGTTGCTCAGTTTTGGGGTTATTTCGATAATGGATAATCGTAATCACCCCATTTGCTGGTCTGGATTCCCATACCATGTAAACCTTCAATCAGTTTCACCGCACAACGCACACCATCGATAATCGGAATGCCAATTTCCTGACTCACACGATCGGCCATTTCGGCCATACCACCACAGCCCAGCACAATGGCGCCAATTCCGTCTTGCATTTTGGCCTGCTGACAGCTTTCGAGCAGTTTGATATAGGCATATTCCTTGTCATTTTCTAGGGCGAGAACCGGCAAATCGATACAGCGAATTTTGGCACAGTGCCCTTCAAAGCCATATTGTTGTAATAAATGCTCGGCAATAATTCGGGTACGTGACAAGGTGGTGACAATCGAAAATTTGGTCGCCACCAAAGTCGCCATATGAAACGCCGCTTCGGCAATACCAATTACAGGAGCTTTTGCCAGCTCACGTGCAGCATGTAATGCAGGATCACCGAAACAGGCAATAATGTGCCCATGCACCCCCTGCTCGCGTCCTTCTCGAATTAAATCGAGTACACCAATGGCCGAAATCGCCTCATCGTAGTGACCCTCAATGGACGGCACGCCTGTTTTTGGATTTTGCGCAATAATCTGGGTAGAAGCTGCGGCCACTTGCTCAGCGGCGAGACCAATAGAGTGCGTCATTTCTTCACATGTATTCGGATTAATCACTTGAATGCGTGTATTTATTGCTTCATTTTTGCGCACGATGCTCTTCCATTTTGCTCGAGATATTGCCCGATTCTCGCATGTAAATTTTAAAAGACACAAGACATCCTCAATAAAATCATCACTTTCATTATTTTTGATGATGACACGGTGGAATTGGCGTGAATCCTGCATGACTGGTCTGAACAGTTCATCCGCATGATGTAGCACTATGACAGACAATTCAAATTACAGTCCAAAATTGACCAATGAAGATTTGGCACCCGCTAAACAAAACTGGTCGTGGTATAACATTTTTTCATTCTGGATGGCCGACGTACACAGTATGGGTGGCTATATTGTTGCAGCCAGCCTGTTTGCACTCGGGCTGGCAAGCTGGCAGGTTTTTCTGGCATTAATTGTGGGTATTGTGATCGTTCAGATCTGCGCCAATTTGGTTGCCAAACCAAGCCAAGTGTCAGGCGTACCGTATGCCGTTATTTCCCGACAAGCCTTTGGGGTCTATGGTGCCAATATCCCGGCATTGATTCGAGGGTTAATTGCCATTTCTTGGTACGGTATTCAAACTTGGTTGGCATCGAATGCGCTCATGCTTATTTTGCTCAAATTTTTTCCAAGTCTGCAACCCCTCACGCTCAATAGCTTTGCTGGCTTAAGTAGCATTGGCTGGATCTGTTTTGGCTTTATGTGGGTATTACAGGCCTTAGTATTTTGGAAAGGCATGAATGCCATTCGGGTATTTATCGACTGGGCAGGCCCGCTGGTATACGTGGTAATGTTTATTTTGGCAGCGTATCTGGTCTACAAAGCAGGCTGGAGCAATATCTCATTTAGTTTAAGCGAAAAAAATCTCACGACTGGTCAGCAAATTACCCAAACATTTGTAGCCATTGCGTTGGTGGTTTCTTATTTCTCTGGGCCACTTCTTAATTTTGGTGATTTCGCCCGTTATGGCCAAAACATGCAACAAGTGAAAAAAGGCAATTTCTGGGGTTTGCCATTTAACTTCATTTTCTTCTCTCTGATCACCGTGGTTACTGTCTCGGCGACTTACAGCGTATTTGGCAAAATGGTGACCGATCCGCTGGAAACCGTTGCCATGATTGACAGCACGGTGGCCGTGGTATTGGGCCTGATTACTGTACTTACAGCCACTATTGGCATTAATATTGTGGCGAACTTTGTGTCTGCCGGATTCGATTTTTCTAATATTTTCCCACAAAAACTGAGCTTTCGTGGCGCAGGGATGATTGCCGCCTTAGGCTCGGTACTCATTACTCCATGGAATTTGTTTAACTCACCAGAGCTGATTCATTACACCTTAGATGTGCTGGCCGCATTTATTGGCCCGCTCTTTGGTATCTTGATTGCAGATTTTTATTTTGTAAAAAAACAGCAGGTAATGGTCGATGAGTTATTCAATGACAAGAGCACGGGACAATACTGGTATAAAAAAGGTGTGAATCCAAAAGCAGTTTGTGCGCTGATTCCTGCTGTCGTGATTGGCTTGGTATTTACACTGGTGCCTGCACTGCAACATCTCGCACCGTTTAACTGGTTTATTGGTGCATTTCTTGGCGCAAGCTTCTACCGTTATTTAAGCCGCGAAGAGGTGAAAGCCATTCAACGGGCCATGATCAAACCTTAATACACGCTGCTTTTCTTCATAAGCTCTCCATTTTTGGGGAGCTTTTTACATGGTCTCTCCAGAACGATACGCCTTGTAGCAAAATCCTGTAAATTGTCTCGATTGAACCATTTACATTCGGCATAAATTACTTAATATGAACTAGATCACAAAACACAAATACTCATCAACGGAATGATATGAGTAAGCATTAGGATTTGGTACATGAAAAAACAGCTTCTTGCCCTTGTTGTGGCACTATCGACTACAGTGAGTTTTGCAGCAACCGCACCGCAAGCCCAAGGCAGTAATCCTGCACAAGGCACGCCATTTGAAAAAGCAGAACAGCTTTATAATCAAAAAAATTATCCAGCGGCTTATCAGGAAATTGACCGTCTGGCCAAAACTGGTAATGCGCAGGCCATTTATAATTTAGGCTTTATGACCGAACTGGGCCAAGGGACCAGCAAAGATCCGAAAAAAGCCTTACGCTATTATGAAGAAGCATCGAACAAGGGCTATTCAGTTGCCACTTATCGACTGGCCCAGATTTATTCGATTGGTGATTTGGGCGTAGCGAAGGACGCTCAGAAATCACGCCAGTATCTAGAAAAAGCATCGAATGCTGGCTTTGATGAAGCAACGGTGGAGCTGGCGGTATTGCTCTTTGCAAAGAATAAACCGGCGTCAGATCAGCTTGCTTTGCAAAAACTCAATCCGCTGATCAAGCAAAATAATTATCGTGCCATGCACCTTAAAGCCATCTACGACATCAGTCAGGGCTTTAAAACCAAAAATGAAGCGACCGTTAAATCGGGCTTGAGTACCATCGAAACACTGGCCAAAAAAGGCTATGTTCCGGCCTTGATGGCAGTGGGCAATATGATGGCCAATGGCAACATTGTGCCGCAAAATCTAGATGAAGCCAAAAAAATCTTTACCGCGCTGGCGCAAGAAAATGTGCCTCAAGCTAAAGAATCTCTGGCAGCGGTAAATAAACTGATTGCCGAAAAAGCCAAAGCGCCAGCGGCAAAAAGTAAAAGCTAACAATGCGTGTCACTTTGCCCGATTGTATCGGGCAAATGTGATTCTACCACCACAAGATAATCAGCATACTCACCCCTATAAAGCCAATAACTGTACTGAGCATAAGCGGGGTGAGCGCGCGTTCATTGAGTCCGTAGGCTTGCCCGAATATGCCAAAGGCGATCGGCATGGGCAAAGCGGCCAAAATGGTTCCGGCATGCAGCATTTCTTCACTGACATTAGGCAAAACACTAAGCAAGCTAAAAATAAGCAGTGGCATGAGTAGCACTTTCATACCGACCAAAAGTGCACTTTGCAGGTTTAAGGCTTTAATTCCCATGCCGACCAGACTGCCACCAATTGCAAATAATGCCAGAGGCGACGCCGTTTTTCCAAGTAACTCCAATGATTGATTCAGAAGTGCCGGAAGTCTCAAATCGAGCAAAATACAGCTCATTCCCAAAATAATTGCAATAATGACTGGGTTTTTGAGTAGGCTTTTTGCCGTTTTGATCATCAATGGAAAAATTGCCTGTTTTTCTTGCATCCCCGCTTCGGCCAAGGCCAATACCAAAGCCAGAATCAACAGATTTTCTAAAATCAGGGTAAGCGAAATATAGATGGCAGCATGCGAACCAATCAGCATGGTCAAAACAGCGGTACCAATAAACCCGGTATTTGACATTGAAGCCCCCATGGCCATCACTGCCGTCGGGGTGAGCGAATAAGTAAAAAAGTAACGATAAAAACAAAAAGCCAAGGCAAAAATTACCAAGGAACCACCGCCATAGGCTAAAAAATAAGACGGATGCCAGATGTCGTTTAAGGTTTTGTTCGATAGCGCAAATAACAAAAATGCAGGTAGGGCGATTTTGATAATAAACGCACTGAGTGCCTTGATTTGCTCAGGCGTAATCAGGCGAATGGAGACGCTGATATAGCCTGCGAGTAATAGCAGAAAAATCGGAACAATGACCTGAACAACCACGACGGGATTCCTTGCGTTAAAAACTAAAAAAAGACGCAATTGAATTGCGTCTTTTCAAAGGATTAATGTTGAAACGGTTTAAAAAGCTGCTTAAGACCATGCGGTTGACAACGCAGGTACTGTGGTGAGATTTCAATCTCGGCACCTAAGGCTGCCGCTGCATGCCATGGCCAGCGTGGATCGTACTGAATGGCACGGGCAAGTGCTATGGCATCGGCTTCGCCATTTTGTAAAATGGCTTCGGCCTGATCTGGCTCGGTAATCAAGCCCACCGCAATCACTGGAATTGCAACTTTTTGCTTAATTTGCGCTGCAAAAGGAACCTGATAATTAGCGCCTACATTAATCTGTTGCATACGGTGTAAACCACCGCTTGAGACATGAATATAAGCTGCGCCTAATTGCTCAAGCGCCTCTGACAAACCGACACTGGATTCGATATCCCAGCTCTCGGTAGACATCCAGTCGGTTGCGGAAATGCGCACACCCACTGGATATCCTTCAGGTACCACCGCCTTGACGGCCTGAAGCACCTCAAGTGTCAGACGGATACGGTTTTCAAATGAACCGCCGTATTCATCATCTCGAAAATTAGACAATGGCGACATAAACTGGTGCAACAGATACCCATGTGCTGCATGCAACTCAATCAAATCAAATCCCGCTTCCACCGCACGACGTGCAGCAGCCACAAAATCGTCTTTGATTTGCTGGATTTGCTCGAGTGAAAGAGCTTGAGGCGGCGCATCGTGCTCACCAAAACCAATACTGCTCGGTGCAACCGTTTGCCAGCCGTGTGGATCGTTTTCAGGGATTTGACCACGCCCTTGCCAAGGCTTGTCTGTCGAGGCTTTACGGCCAGCATGCGCCAACTGAATGGCAAACGGCATCGGCGAAAGTTGTTTGACTTTGCTCAGTAAGGTTTTGATCTGATCACGCTGCTCATCATTCCACAGCCCCAGATCGGCATAACTGATTCGTCCTTCGGGCTGCACGGCCGTGGCTTCGATAATGCATAAACCGGCGCCCGATAGCGCATAGTTTGCCCATTGCTGCTCGTGCCAATAGGTCACTTCACCCTGATCGGTTGCAGAGTACTGACACATCGGTGCAATCACGATTTTGTTGCTCAGACTCAATCTTTCAAACTGAATTGCTTCAAATAACTTCGCCATTTTAGTGCTTACTCTCTCAGATTAGAACTGTTTGACTACGCGGATGCCCGCACTCCAGTTACGTCCGTCGGCAGGTTCAAAGTAGCGCCCATTGCCATCGTTTACAATCACAGAGCCGACATAATCTTTGTCGAGTAAATTATCCACTCGTCCAAATACATTGACCTTCCATGCTTGCATATTCCACACGTAACCTGCATAGGCTGCCATAACGGTGTAGCTTGGTGCTGTATCAGAATTTTTATCATCGACATAAATTTTGTCGTTGTACTGTGCATTGAGCCCTGCATAGAAGCCCGTTTGAGGCTTCCACGTGATTCCTACATAGCCCTGATTTTTTGCAATACCCGGAATTTTATTGCCTGATGTAATGGCAGCGACGCTTCCACGTGCTGGTACATCGGCATCGAAGGTCGCATCGAGATAACCATAACTGGCCGTAGCCACCAGATCACGCCAGAGGGCTTTATTCCACGTCAGCTCAATCCCCTCACGTAAGGTTTTATCGGCATTGCGAAAGGTTGCACGGCCGTTGGTACTGCCTGCCGAGACAATATCATCCTTGGTTTTGGTTTGAAATGCAGCCAAAGTAAAATCACCCAGTCTATTTTGCGATTTTAGCCCTGCTTCATAGGTATCGCTGGTCGATGCATTTAAATCAAAGTTAAATCCACCCAAGCCATCCGGGCGATACGCCATCTCGGTAAAGGTAGGTGTTTCAAAGCCTTTGGCATAACTGATATAAGCCAGTAGTTCAGGCTGAATTTGCCAGCTTAAGGCTGCAGATGGCAATACTTTCGAATATTCCGTTTTACCACTGTCATCGCCGTTGACACCTACAATATATTGATCATCTGATTTGTAGTGAACGTTGCTATAACGCAGCCCTGTATCGAGGCGCCAAGTCGGTAAAAACTGCCATGAGGCTTGTAAATATGGGTCGATATTCCAGAGCGTATTGTCTTCATCACGGCGTAACTTTCCTTTTACGCCGTAGCTTGGTTGATTATTGACCGTGATATAGTTTTCATAACCTTTACGGTCTTCATCCATAAAATCCAGCGCCACACCCGCACTCAGCGTGGTGTGAGGAAGCAATTCTTTTCCGGTCCAGCGAAGGTCTGCACCGTAATAATTTCGGTCAAAATCAATTACACCACCAGCATGTCGCGGGTTGTTTTGCGCAGACTGAGGAATCGACTGGTATTGTGTGACTTGACGATTCCCCAGATATCCCATCATATACAATTCATTTTGATCGTTGAGGGGTTTGGTCCACGTGAGGCCGGTTTGGGTTTGCTCAATCTCTTTACGCACGTCATAAAGATTATTGGCATCATTAACCTGTTTTGGATTGGCTTTCCACTGCTCACGTGTCAGACCTTGCGGATCATCGGCATTGATTTTGACATAATTGGTAATCCAGTTAATTTTTGAACCATCATCTAGATTCCAAGTCAGTTTGGCGTTGTTCAATACTTTTCGGGCTGCGCTGTGGTCACGATAACCGTCTGTGTCGAAGTAAGATGAACTGATTACATAACTCGGTTCGTTCGGCGCTTTGGCACCGCCTTGCAAAATAATGCCACTACGGCCTTTATCGTGACTGCCGCCAGAATATCCCAGCTCAATCGAATCTTTGCCCTGACCTTCTTTAGTGGTGGTTAAAATGGTGCCACCTGAAGAATTTCCATATAAAGATGAAAATGGTCCAGTGAGTACTTCAACGTGATCCAAACTGCTTAAATCGATATTGGAAGTTTGCCCCTGACCATCTGGCATAGTGGCCGGAATACCATCAACATATAAACGAATGCCGCGCACACCAAAAGTTGAGCGTGCACCAAAGCCTCGCATTGAGAGCTGCAAATCTTGTGCATAATTTTCACGATTATTAATTTGCAGGCTTGGAATCCCTTTCACCACTTCGGTGAGATTCACTTGTGCAGATTGCTGCTGCGCTGGTGCATCGACACGAAAAATAGATGCAGGTGTTTGCAAATATGTGGTGCCAGTACGGGTAGCTTCAACCTGAATGACTGGGAGTGTCAGCGGGTTGTCTGCGGTATCTTGTGCCCAAACAGAGCCAGTCGCCCCTAAACCTGTTGCTAAAAATATGCAGTGAGAAAGCGTATTGAATCGTAAAAAACGCATTCATTTATCCTTATCTTGAAATCTTTACCCAAAAAGAAAAGTTTTAAAAGCCCAACGAATGTCTGACTATCATATCGATAAAAAACGATTTTATCGATGTCTGATCAGATCTTTATGTAAATACGCCACATTTTGACGTCTATAAAAAATCAGCCTATCTTTAACAGGCTCATAGCATGCGTCCTGCCCTTTACAAGTGACAGGATCGTCCCCATATTAACATCGGTTTGATAAGTTGAGCTGATAATGCCTGAATTACCTGAAGTCGAAACGACAAAAACCAGTTTACTCCCCCTGCTACATCATCGCGTCCAGTCTGTGACAGTACGTGATTCCAGATTACGCTGGGCAGTTCCAGACGATATTTCACGTTTGGTGGGCCAAGAACTTCGTGCGCTCAAGCGTCGTTCGAAATATATCTTGGCTGAGTTTGAAACCGATCAGATGCTTTGGCACTTAGGGATGTCAGGCAGTTTTCGGCTGTGTACGGCTCAAGATGAACTGCGCAAACACGATCACCTGATTTTAACTTTCGATGATGGCACCGAGTTGCGTTATCACGATCCACGGCGTTTTGGCTGTATTTTGTGGCTCAATGATGACCATCAGAAAAAGCTGATTGATACCCTTGGGCCAGAGCCGCTCAGCGATGCTTTTAACGCAGACTATTTATATGAAAAGCTTCGCACCAAACAAGTCGGCATAAAAATTGCAATCATGGATAATCATGTGGTGGTGGGTGTAGGCAACATCTATGCAACCGAAAGCCTGTTTAATCTGGGTATTCATCCGGCACAGCCAGCCAATACCTTATCGAGTGAGCAAATCGCTGGCTTGGTGGTTGAAATTAAACGTATTTTGAGTCATGCGATTCAATTGGGTGGCTCTACACTACGTGACTACACCAATGCCATGGGTGAAAACGGTTATTTTCAGCAAACGCTGCTGGCCTATGGCCGTGCAGGTGAAATGTGTGTGAACTGTGAGACCACATTAGAAAACATGAAGCTTGGACAACGTGCCAGTGTATTTTGTCCCCAGTGTCAGCCGTTAAAGCTAAACAGTACTGCCCCGAAACGATGCAAGAGAGGTTAATTCATGCAAACAGCAATTGTGCGACATATTTTAGTGAAGGACAAAGATCTTGCAGAGCAACTGAAAAAGAAAATTCAGCAAGGTGCAGACTTTCATCACATTGCCAAGCAATACTCGACCTGTAATTCGGCCAAACGCGGCGGAGAGCTTGGCGAAGTCAAAAAGGGTCAGTTAGTTCCCGTAATAGACAAACTGGTATTTAGCGCCGCCGAACGCATTTTGCATGGCCCAATAAAGAGCCAGTTTGGTTTTCATTTGCTGGAAATCAAATTTAGAACCGATTTTCGTTAAACACTGCAACTCGGCCACGTGGTACATATCCGTCATCGTGGCCTTGTTAACATCTGTCAATGTGCAGATTTACGCGCGTTTTGGTTCATCTGGTAGGTCCATGCCTCTAGTTTTTCTCCAGTTTCCAATTGAATCTCGACTTGAACACGCTCATATTGAAAGCCCTCAAATTCGTCTAACCTATCCCAATGCTGGTCTAGCTCATCACTGCTAAACAAAAAACCTGCTACCTGAGGTGCGCCCGAATCCAGAACAATCGCAGGCAAGCCTTGATCTGGCCCCCAATCCAAAGTATGAATCACGCCGCGAACATAAGCCTTTTGCCAGACTCCATCTATATTGGCCATAATGTGTGCGTTTTCTCGGTTTGGGCACAAGGTGCCATAAGCAAAAAGTCTGTTCACTGCCAAAATATCCTCTGGATTTCAAATGATGTGCACGAATCGTTATTTTCTCAAATTCATAAGAAAAATTCATGCCAAATAAAATTGGTACATAAAAAACGGCACTGTTTGTGCCGTTTTTCAAACAGGATGTTGAATTTAAGCTTCTGGACGCTTTCTTAACTCGTCACGAATTTCGCGCAGTAACGCAATATCTTCTGGTGTCGGTGCTGGTGCAGCAGGCGCAGCCTCTTGTTTACGGCGCATACGGTTGATGAGTTTCACCATTAAAAATACAACCCATGCCAAAATCAGGAAGTTGATCAAAATGGTAATAAAATTACCATAGGTGAGCACGTTCACCCCCGCTTTTTGCAAGGCATCTAAAGATTGCAGATTGTCAGGATTGTTCCCGAGCACAATAAACTTCTGGGTGAAGTCGACGCCTCCTCCGGTAATCAATGTGATTAACGGCATGATCACGTCTTTTACCAAAGAATCGACAATCTTACCAAATGCACCACCAATAATGACCCCGACGGCCAGATCAATCATATTGCCCTTAACAGCAAATTCTTTAAATTCTTGAATAATACTCATGAAAAATCTCCAGACAGCACTTGAGTGCTGCGTTGTTTTTTAATGACATTCTTAAAATGAATGCAGCTTTTATGTCAGTTATGGATTTTAATTTACTGTTTTTTACTTCAAAAACAAAAGTTATTTCACATTTCAACTACATAAAACGTTTTTAGCACCGCGTTTTAAACAAAAAAAACTGCCAGACGAGCTGGCAGTTTCTTGCTTGTATCGAGCCGGAGCCGATTACGCGCGGTTACGTTTACGTTCGTTTTCAGTCAAGTAACGCTTACGGATACGAATTGACTTCGGTGTTACTTCAACTAGCTCGTCATCTTCAATGAATTCAAGCGCTTGTTCAAGCGTGTATTCAATTGCAGGTGTAAGTGTCAATGCATCATCTGTACCAGACGCACGTACGTTGGTTAACTGTTTCGCTTTGGTTGGGTTAACCACCATGTCGTCAGAACGTGAGTTGATACCCACGATCATGCCTTCATACACTTCAAGCTGTGGTTTAGCAAACAAACGACCACGGTCTTGCAAGCTGAACAATGCATAGCCCAAGCAAGTTCCCTGAACCATAGAAATCAATACACCGTTTTGACGCTTCGCAACAGTACCTTGTTTCACAGGACCATAATGAGAGAAGCTTGACGTCATGATCCCTGTACCAGAGGTCATGGTCAAGAATTCAGAACGGAAACCAATCAAACCACGTGATGGAACAGTTGCTTCAATACGGATACGGCCTTTACCGTCAACTTCCATATTGGTCATTTCGCCTTTACGATGGCCCATTTGTTCCATCACAGCGCCTTGATGCTGTTCTTCTACGTCAAACGTTACGTTTTCGTAAGGTTCTTGTTTTTCGCCATCAATTTCTTTGATGATTACTTGTGGACGCGATACGCCCAACTCGAAACCTTCACGACGCATGTTTTCAATTAGAACTGAAAGGTGAAGTTCACCACGGCCAGATACTTTGAAACGGTCTGGACTGTCTGTGTCTTCGACACGAAGTGCAACGTTGTGAATCAATTCGCGGTCAAGACGTTCACGAATGTTACGTGAAGTCACGAACTTACCTTCTTTACCAGCAAACGGTGAGTTGTTGACTTGGAAAGTCATCGATACGGTTGGTTCATCAACAGACAATGGTGGAAGCGCTTCAACATTTTTCTGATCACAAATGGTGTCTGAAATGTTGAGTGCATCAATACCGGTAATACATACGATGTCACCTGCAGATGCAGAATCTACATCGACACGCTCAAGACCATGGTAACCCATGATTTTTAAGATACGACCGTTACGTGTGTTGCCTTCTTTATCAATCACAGTAACAGGTGTGTTGGTTTTTACTGAACCGCGCTGAATACGGCCAACACCAATTACACCTACGAAGCTGTTGTAGTCGAGTGATGAAATTTGCATTTGGAACGGACCATCAACATCAACTGCTGGTGGTTCAACGATGTCTACAATCGTTTCAAACAACGGCGTCATGTCTTCAGCCAATTCTTCTGGTGAAGGACCTGCAACACCACGAAGACCAGATGCATAAACAATTGGGAAGTCCAACTGCTCATCAGTTGCACCCAAGTTATCAAACAAGTCAAATACTTGATCGATCACCCAGTCACAACGTGCGCTTGGCTTGTCGACTTTGTTGATAATCACGATTGGCTTCAAACCACGTGCAAACGCTTTTTGAGTTACGAAACGCGTTTGTGGCATTGGGCCTTCTTGAGAGTCAACAAGCAACAATACGCAGTCAACCATCGACATTACACGTTCAACTTCGCCACCGAAGTCGGCGTGTCCCGGGGTGTCTACGATGTTAATACGGTATTCGGTGTCGGTACGTTTGTCGAGCCACTTGATTGCTGTGTTTTTTGCAAGAATGGTAATACCACGCTCGCTCTCAAGCGCATTCGAGTCCATGACACGCTCAATCTCACCCGCGCGATCGCCAAGTGCACCTGATTGTTGAAGAAGTTTATCGACAAGGGTCGTTTTCCCGTGGTCGACGTGTGCAATAATTGCAATATTGCGGAGATTTTTGATATCTGACATGAAAATTCGATAAGCCTAAAACTTGAGGGCAAATTATACAGAAAAATGCTACATAAAAGTAGTGACAGTTTATTGACATAGCCGCGTTTTTTTCGCCTCTTGTCTATTATCTTTTATTATTTCCCTCATCTCGATTAGAATACCGCCACCTTGTCGTAGCTGACCGATGATTTTACATGTCTGATTCTTCCAATTTTCCCTCTAAAAACAACGATCAACTCGACCTTGTGTATGGTTTGAATGATCGGCCTGCACCGTTTGTCTCATTCTTGGCAGCTTTGCAACATTTACTCGCAATTATTGTTCCGATTGTGACACCAGGCTTGCTGATTTGTCTGGCATTGGGGGTTTCACGTGAAGAAACCAACATGATCTTGTCGATGTCATTGGTAATTTCTGGCGTTGCCACATTTTTACAATGTAAAAAAGTCGGCCCTTTAGGGGCTGGTCTTTTAATCGTGCAAGGTACCAGTTTTAACTTTATTGGCCCCATTATTGGGATTGGTAGCGCTATGGTGGCGGCCGGTACGCCTGTCAATCAAGTCATGGCTGCTATTTTTGGTGTGGTGATTGCCGGCTCATTTATTGAAATGGGTGTGTCGCGTATTTTACCTTGGATCAAAACCCTGATTACACCGCTGGTGACTGGTATTGTGGTGTTACTGATCGGACTCACCTTAATCAAAGAAGGCCTGATCAGTATGGGCGGTGGTTATCAGGCCATGCAAGATCAGACCTTTGCCAGCAGCGATAACCTCATTATGTCATGTACGGTGTTGGCAATTATTATTCTTCTCAATCGTATTCAGGTGATCTGGATCAAGAGTTCTGCCATTCTGATTGCTTTAATTGTGGGATATATTCTTGCGGGTTTTATGGGGCATTTAAATTTTTCAGGTTTAAATGAAACACCATTGGTTCAGATTCCCACGCCTATGCATTTTGGGCTAAGCTTTTCATGGAGTCTGTTTATTCCAATGGCGTTTATTTATCTGGTGACTTCACTTGAAGCCATCGGTGACATTACCGCAACCAGTAAAATTTCAAATCAGGCGGTCAATGGCCCACAGTGGATGCAACGAATTAAAGGTGGCGTACTGGTTAATGGCGCCAACTCGCTACTGGCGGGTCTGTTTAATACCTTTCCAAGCTCAGTATTTGCACAAAACAACGGCGTGATTCAGCTCACGGGTGTGGCCAGCCGCTATGTTGGGATTTGGATTGCGGTACTGCTGATTTTACTTGGACTGTTCCCTGCTGTTGCGGGCATTATTCAAGCCGTACCGCAAGCGGTTTTGGGTGGAGCTGTTATGGTCATGTTTGGTGCGGTGGCAGCATCAGGTATTAATATTTTATCTGGTATTCATTTAGATCGACGTGCCCTACTGATTATTGCCATTTCACTGGCACTGGGTTTAGGTGTTGCACAAGTACCGCAAATTCTGGAACACTTACCCGAATTGTTTAAAAATATTTTTAGTTCAGGCGTGGCCACTGGTGGGCTTGCAGCACTGATCCTAAATATTGTTTTGCCTGAACATAAACAATAATTTAGATCGTATTTACATTTTGCCCAGTGAGAACTGGGCTTTGTTCTTCATGAGAGATTAAGATGGATCCACGCAGTGAAGTGGTACTTCGACAGCATCAATATTTTTCTGGCACGGTGCTATTGATCAATCCGCCTGCCGATGGCTTATGCCATGAACTGAATCAGCACGCGCAAGCGTCTGTTTGGACGTGGAATTTTGCCGATCATCAATATTTTGAACAGCAATCGATTGTGACCAGTTTTGGTGTACATTTTCCTTCGGTTACACCCGATCAGGTGATTATTTTTGTTCCCAAATCTAAAGAACTACTGCGCTATATTTTGCACGTGGTGGTCAGTCACCTCACTCAAGGCCAGTCTATTTTTTTGGTCGGTGAAAAAAAAGGGGGGGTAGAACGTGCTGCCAAACAGTTACTCGATTATGGCAAGACCATAAAACTGGACAGTGCACGACATTGCCAGCTTTGGCAGACTAAAATAGACACAACCGAGCAGTTGCGACCACTTGAACAGTGGGTACAACAGTACACGGTTGAAGTTGCACAAAATAGCCTCACGGTCTGTGCGTTGCCAGGTGTATTTAGTCAGCGTCAGCTTGATGTCGGAACAGCCGTACTTTTACCTTATCTTGAACAGATAAAATCGGGTAAACTTGCCGACTTCGGATGTGGTGCAGGCGTATTAAGTGCATCTTTAGCGCAGTTAAATCCGCAAAACAAGATTTACGCCATGGATGTGGATGCATTCGCACTGTGTTCTACAGAGATGACATTTCGTCTAAATGGACTCAATCCGGATCAGTTACAGCTTTGTGCGGTAACGGGCATTCATGATGCACCATCGGATTTGGATGCTATTGTAAGTAATCCACCTTTTCACCAAGGGATTCATACCGACTATGCCGCCAGTGAAGGCCTGTGTACAACAGCCAAAAAACACTTAAAGGCAAACGGTGAATTGTGGATCGTGGCGAATCGTTTTTTAAATTATCCCGTTTTGATTGAACAAGCCTTTGGCCAATGTCAAATAAAAGCAGATCAACAAGGCTTCAAGGTGCTTTATGCCAAAGCAACTTTAGGAAAGTAAGGAATTTTCATGAGCGAAACGACTCAACCTGATCAGCTCCAGCGTAAGCTAGGTGCTCGTCATTTAAATATGATTGCCATTGGTGGCTCAATTGGCACAGGTTTATTCCTTGCATCCGGCTCGACTATTGCCAATGCGGGACCTGGCGGTGCCCTGCTGGCCTACGTGCTCATCGGCGTCATGATTTACTTTTTGATGACCAGTCTAGGCGAACTGGCAACGCATAATCCAACCTCGGGCGCTTTCTTTACCTATGGTAACCGCTATGTAGAAGAAGGCTTCGGTTTCGCGCTGGGCTGGAACTACTGGTATAACTGGGCCATTACCGTAGCTTTTGAGCTGGTGGCAGTACAGTTGATTATGAAATTCTGGTTCCCCGACATTCCAGGATTTTACTGGAGTGCTATTTTCTTGGTGGTGATTTTTGCCATCAATGCCATGACCGTTAAGGGTTTTGGTGAAAGTGAATTCTGGTTTTCAATGGTCAAAGTGGTCGCAATTATTGCCTTTATCATTATTGGGATGGCCATGATTATTAAAATCATGCTGACACCCAATATAGCCACTTTTGGCAACTGGACATACAAAGATGCGCCTTTCGTGGGCGGCTTGCAAGCGATGATTGGTGTGGCCATGATTGCTGGATTTTCATTTCAGGGAACCGAGATGGTCGGCGTTGCGGCAGGTGAATCTAAAGATCCAAAACGTACTATTCCACTTGCAATCAAACAGATTTTCTGGCGAATTCTACTGTTTTATGTGGTCTGTATTTTTATCATTGGCACATTGGTCAGCTACGACGATCCACGTCTGCTTCAAGCAGCGCATAGCTCAGATATTGCATTATCACCTTTTACCTTACTCTATGAAAAAGCAGGATTTGCCTTTGCTGCAAGTCTAATGAATGCAGTGATTTTAACTGCAATTCTTTCGGCTGGAAATTCGGGCATGTACTCCTCTACCCGCATGCTGTGGGATATGGCCAAAGAAGGCCGTGCGCCAAAATGGTTTGCTCGACTTGACCGTCGTGGCGTGCCAATGAATGCACTTTATGCCACTACAGCCATTGCAGCTTTGTGTTTCCTAACCACATTTATTGGACAACAGGAAGTCTTTAACTGGTTACTCAACATGTCAGGCATGTGTGGCTTCATTGTTTGGCTGGGTATTGCGATTTCACATTATCGTTTCCGTAAAGGCTATGTTGCACAAGGTTATAAACTTGAAGATTTAGCCTATCGAGCCAAATTTTTTCCATTTGCACCGTGGTTTGCCTTTATTTTATGTTCGATTATTATTTTAGGACAAAACTATCAAGCCCTGCTGGGTGGCAAAATCGACTGGATGGGATTACTCTCAACATATATTAGTATCCCATTGTTTTTGGCAATCTGGTTAGGCTACAAATGGAAATACAAAACTAAATTGGTGACTTACCAAGAGATGAATGTCAAAGCCGATAAAGATCTGTAATGCTAGTCACTTAACAGAGTAGACAACAGCTCGATTATCCGTCACACTGTCAATGAAACCCAGCAATCGCTGGGTTTTTTATCCTTTGTACGAGGTATTAGTCACTTACACAAATCTTTAATTTCCAATAGGAAGCATGATGAAACTCAAAGCTGCATCTAAAATTCAGGCTAGAAATAAAGTCGCATTATCACCACTGCTTCAAAAAGGCGGCTTACATGAAACTGAACAACCGCGCACACAGCATCGCCGTGATCGTAAACAAAGCAAACAATGGCTAAAACACGGGCATTACAACGAATTTTAAGGTGAATACTATGAATTATTTAATTTCAATCAGACAAAAAAAAAGCAGCTCCGAAGAGCTGCTTTTTTATTTGATCAAACTCAGATTATTGAGCTTGTTGACCAGGCTGAACAGTTACTGTACGGCTACCAGTGATCGTAGCGAATACACGACGGTTCATTGCACGGCCTTCTTTCGTGCTGTTGTCAGCAATCGGTTGATCCCAAGCAAAACCTTGAGTTGTCAAACGAGCTGGATCGATGTTGTATTCGTTAACAAGTGAAGACTTCACAGAGTTTGCACGAGCCAAAGACAAACGTTCGTTCAACTTACGTGGACCAGTGTTGTCTGTGTGACCATCGATACGAGCAGTTGCGTTTGGATATTCAACCAATTTCTCAGCAACTTTCGCGATTTCTGGCTTGTATTGATCTTTGATGTTTGATTTGTTTGTATCAAAGAATACACGAAGTTCCATGTTAAGATCTTCAGTCAACTCTTGTGGTTGAGGTTGAACTGGAGTTGGCTCAACTGGAGCAACTTCTACTACAGGCGCAGCAGGCTTCAAGTGACCGCCAAGAACAACGTTCAAACCAGCAAGTGCTGTGTAGTTCCAGAAGTCTTCATCGATGTTGTAAGTTGCACGCGCTTCAGTACGAAGAGACAATGCATCGTTCAAACGCCAGAACGCACCAACACCTGCATTACCCAAAGTACCTTCTTCAGTTGTACCGCGCGCACCGCGTGGAACACCGTCAAAATCATACTTGTAGTGACCAGCACCTAGTAATACGTATGGCTTGATTTTGCTGTCATAGTTTTTGGTGATCAAATCAGAAGTAACGTAGAAGTTACCGTTGATTTGTTGTTGTTTGTATTCAGCACCTGCTAGAGCACCGTCTACATCACCTTTAACTTGGTTATATTCAGCTTCGAAACCTAACCATGGAGTTAATTCAACACCAAGTGCTGCACCAACAAACAAGTCGTCTTGAAGCTCAGGACCATTCGTTAGGTCACCTTTGTTTCCGCCGTTGTTGTGTTGAGAGTCTTGGAATGTGTAACCAAGTAATAATGGAGTTACTGTAACACCAGCATTAGCAGCAGCTAGTGGAGCAGCAACAAGCATAGTAGCAAGTGCAATACGACTCAATTTCATGGATATCCTCCAGAGATAACAAATTGTTTGTTGTTCAAGCTCAGCCTAAAATTTATTTGGCTTCCTGAGATAAGCTATTTTTGTACCCCAGTTTTATTTTTAAGCTACTCACGTTGAATCATACAAACACTTAAACTGATTTCCAAGTGCTTGATAACTTTAATCAAGTAAATTATTGACAAAATTACTTACAATTTCCGTTGTAATTCGGTAACTTTTTACTCAATTTATTTCTGTGAATAACCAACTCTTCACGCTTTCTTTATTTTAACAGCATTAAAACGCTTAGGTAATAAATATTTCAATTCGTTTATTTTTGCAACACGCTTAAGGTAATCAACTGTTAAAAAAAGAAAAAAACTACAAATGATGGACATTCCTTTACTATGAATAACAATTTTTTAGGTTTTAGTTTAATTGAATTTATCGTTACCCTCACGGTTTTAAGCATTTTAATTGGTGTCGGAGTACCGACTTATCAGCATGTTATGGCGACTCAAGAAGCCAACCATATCCCAAGAACACTCACAATTCACATACAAAAAGCAAAGTCCGATGCGGTGCTGTATCGTCATAACGTTGTGCTTTGCCCGAGTATAGACAAGCAAACCTGTAGCGATGACTGGAGCAAGGGCTTTATTGTATTTTTAGATCAAAACCGTAACCGGCAGCGAGATCTCAATGAAGATCTGCTATCGAGTACAGACTGGAATACCCGTTATGGCATGCTGTCTTGGAAAGGCACTTTGCAATCTAACCATTTGATGTTTCGGGCCGCAAGTGGCTTGCCAATCGGATCAAATGGAAGCTTTTATTATTGTTCGCAAAAAGTCAGTCATAAACGTCTGGTGATCAGCCGCATGGGGCACTTTCGTGTCGAAACCCTTGCCGATTGCCCAACATGAGAACTGGACAGTCTAGCTATCTGATGTCTGCACAAGCAGTATCAGCTTAAATTTTGACTATACTGCTGTCACGATCAAATACAACCGCATAATAACGAACTTGGAGTAAATAACATGACAGACGTCGTGATTGTCAATGGTGCACGTACCGCTATGGGCGGTTTTCAAGGTGCTTTATCTTCAGTTTCTGCGCCAGAGTTGGGTGCTGTAACCATTAAAGAAGCGATCCACCGTGCTGGTTTAGCGCCTCACGATGTTGATGAAGTCATTTTAGGCTGCGTACTCCCTGCTGGTCTTAAACAAGGGCCTGCGCGCCAAGCCATGCGTCAAGCAGGTTTACCCGATCAAACGGGTGCTGTGACCATTAACAAACTTTGTGGTTCAGGCATGAAAGCCGTGATGCAGGCCACCGATGCGATCAAAGCGGGAAGCGCTCAAATTGTAGTAGCCGGTGGTATGGAATCAATGAGCAATGCACCTTACATACTCAGTAAAGCTCGCGCTGGTTATCGTATGGGGCACGGCGAAGTAAAAGATCATATGTTTTTGGATGGTTTGGAAGATGCCGAAACTGGCCGGCTCATGGGTTCTTTTGCTCAAGATAAGTCCAGCCAGCGTCACTACACACGTCAACAAATGGATGATTTCGCAATTCGTTCGCTTCAACGTGCGCAAACTGCTATTCAGGCTGGATATTTTAAGGACGAAATTGTGCCTGTCACGGTCACTTCGCGTAAAGGCGATGTTGTGGTCGAACAAGACGAGCAACCCCTGAACGCCAAACTTGATAAGATTCCCAGTTTAAAGCCTGCTTTTGCCAAAGATGGTACCATTACCGCTGCCAATTCGAGCTCAATTTCAGATGGCGCTTCGGCTCTAGTTTTATGCTCACATGAGCTTGCTATACAGCGCGGACTTGAACCACTGGCCAAGATTGTTGCGACTGCTTCCAACTCTCAGCACCCTTCGGAGTTTACCATTGCCCCTGTAGGTGCGATTGCAAAAGTTTTAGACAAGGCTGGATGGCAAGCAGATGAAGTCGATTTATGGGAAATTAACGAAGCCTTTGCAATGGTGACCATGTGTGCGATTGATGATTTCAAACTGGACACCGAAAAAGTGAATATCCACGGTGGTGCATGTGCGCTCGGCCATCCTGTAGGCTCTACCGGTTCACGAATTATTCTGACGCTGATTCATGCACTGAAACGTACCGGAGGACGCAAAGGTATTGCTGCCTTGTGTATTGGCGGTGGTGAAGCGACCGCGGTGGCCATTGAACTGCTCTGAAACACTAAAAATCTATAGATGATGACTCCCGCCTCAGCGGGAGTTTTTTTGTATTTTCCGATAAAAAATACTGTTTTTTGCTCAAAAGAGACTAAATTAAAAACATTATTATCATCGTTTAGGATCACGCCGATGCAGCTTAATCACTATCTCAACTTTGCTGGTGAAACCGAAGCCGCGTTTATCTTTTATCAATCGGTATTTGGTGGTCATTTTGCACAACTCACTCGATACGGGGATATCCCCGCCGAAGACGGCCAGTCGCTTTCCGATCTGCAACGTCAACAGATTTTGCATGTCTCTTTACCCATTAATGCCTATACCGTGCTGATGGGATCTGATATCAATGAGCAATTCTGTGCAGCAGACTCGCGCGGACTCAGCAAAGGCAATAATCATTATATTTCGATTAATCTGGATCACGATGAGACCGAGGCACGACGTCTTTTTAATTTACTCTCGGCAGGTGGACACATCGAGACGCAACTACAGAAAACTTTTTGGGGTGCCCTTTATGGCGCCTTTACCGATCAGTTCGGGATAAAGTGGATGGTCAATTGCCAGCTTGAATCGGTTTAAATTACTTCATTGGGCTTAATGTGTAGACAGTTTCATAAGAACCAAACCCGAAACAATTAAGACAGCAGCGAGCATTCTCATGGCACTCACTGGCTCGTGCAATAGAAAAATCCCCAATACAAATGAGCCAATCGCACCGATTCCTGTCCAGACGGTATAGGCAGTACCAAGCGGTAGTGTACGCATTGAAATCGAGAGTAAAATAACGCTTAACAGCATAAAAATGATCGTTACAACGCTTGGCACGAGTCGGGTAAAGCCTTCAGAGAGCTTCATCGAGTACGCCCATATCACTTCAAAAAAACCAGCAAGAATCAGAATCAACCAAGCCATGCTTAAATCCTTATTGAATAATCAGGTCGGCCTGATAATTTTCCCACTCTGGGGGAGGTCGTTCCTCCTTAATTTAAATACTTTAATATAGGATGGGTCGTTAAAAAAGCAAAAGCCCACATTATTGGTACATAACAAAATCAATTACTGAATCACAAACGAGGTTTTTTTCTGAAACACTTTGCGGGAACGGTTGAGCAAGAACATCACCATGAGCACTGTCATCACAATATCCGGCCAGTTCGAATTAAGTTGAAGGCACAGCAAACCCGCAATCACCACCGCAAGACTAAATACCACTTCATAAAAACTCAGTAATGTTTTCCAGTTTAAATCCAGTTCGGCCGCGTGGGTCTGTATCAATAACCACATATTCACCAGCATGGTAAGGAGCGCCAGTAACCCCACGAGCACCACCATTTGCGACATGGCGGATTGACGCATCACAATCTGCAAGGCCACACCAAACATCAACAGCAGGCTTAAGCCCAATTGTAAATACACGCCTGCGCGGGTGAGTTTGTATAAGCCGACTTGTTTTTCCTGAATCGCAAAGAGCATCATGGCATAGATCATCACATCGCTCAGTAGAATCAACCCGAGCGCCATCAACGCGGTAGAAGAAGCTATCACTCCAGTGAGGAACGTCACGATCAGCATCACCAGATTAATACTAAGCAACCAGCTAATCATTTGATTACGCCGCTGCATATACGACCAGTCGATTGGCTCAGGGATATAATTGGTCTGGGTTTGCTGAAATACCAATTGAATTCCATTTTGATTTAAATGCGCTTCAATGGGCTGTACGGGGCCATCATGATAAATTGCCAAGTGATGGGTTTGCTGATCAAGCTCGACATAACCCACATGGTCTAAATTATTCAAGCACGTTCTAATTTGCTGCTGAGTCACGGGGGTGAGCTCAGGCAAATAATAAAAACTCATAAACTGACGATTAAGATCGTCATCGACTGGAATATTCAATAATTCTTGAGACATCACAGTACATGGTGATTGAGTGTGCAGCGAATGCAGCAAAGCATCGGTAATCAGATTGGTTTGATACTGCTGTTTTAAATTCATTTATGCACCATGAGCATTACATCGGTGACCGCTGATACGTTGATCAGCGGCTTGTTTCAAAAAACTTACATTAAAACTTAAACGTTACGCCCGCACCATACCACCACGCTCGATCTGAAACGGAAAAAAGTGCTGTGGGATGCTGCTTATAATGATATGCAACATCAATGAATGGCATCACTTTTTTGTTAATTTCATAGCGTGTTTGTAATCCGGTTTTCAGCTCGTTCAAACCGGTTTCAGCAGCTTCTGACGATTGATCCGAGATCACAATATCCGCTTTCAAATACGGTTTTATTACAATCTTCTGCGTCAGCAACACATCTCGTTCGGTTTCGACGCTTAAGCCAGTGTAGCCATGTGCGCCTATAAACAGCGAGAGATCCGTTTCAAAAAAGTATGGCGCCAGTCCATGTAGTGCAATCACGCCATCAAGTGTCTCATCTGCTGATTCCGATGCATCATCACGATACCTTAAGCCCGTTTGAATATCCCAAAAATCAGAAATCATCCGGCTATAGCGCATAGAAATATTACGTGAAGCAGATTCAGATTCTTCTTTCTCAAGTTCTGCCTTGAGATACAGCTTGTTTTCATCTGTTCCCCACCAACTCCGCAGTTCCGATTGTACTGCACCTTTGCCGTGGGTATTTACCATCCACTGAGTATCCACTTGTGTGGCCTGATACCACTGTCCGCCGTGCTGATCGCGATGATGTTGCGCTTCATCGGACTCCTGATATGCAAGATGTGTATCTTTTAGAGTGGTCGTTGGCATTGGCATGATAGCGTGAGAATGGGTATACATCTGCTCATTTGAAGTTTGTGCAATCGTTCCCGTACTGCCTAATGCCATGCAGATACACAAGGTCATTTTAGTGATGCGCATGATGAGCTCCTTGTGATGACGTTGGTACAAGCTCCGCGACAGATGAAGCACTTGATGCTGTATCTGAGTTGTGATCGGTATGCGCAACAATCAGCTTATTCATCATGCCTGCCGACATATGGTAGAGCAAATGACAGTGAATGGCCCACTCGCCCACCTCATCTGCGGTTAAAAGTGCGCTCACAGTTTGCCCTGGAGGAACAATAATGGTGTGCTTGTTGGGAAGATTTTCAGGTGCTTGACCATTTTCAAGTTGTACAAACATGCCATGTAGGTGCATAGGATGCGCCATCATGCTCTCGTTGATAAATTTCAGCCGAACACGCTCGCCATATTTGACCTGAAGCGGCTTGGCCTCTGAAAACTTTTGTCCATTCATCGTCCAGATATAACGCTCCATCGTACCGCCTAAACGAATTTCAATTTCTCGATCTGGAGCACGCAGATCTGTCTGTGGCGTGCGAGCACGTAAATCGGCGTAACTGAGGGCTTTCATACCCTTTGGTGTGGCGGCATTCGACCAGCCCTGCATACGGGTATCATCGTTTTGCATCATGTGCTGCATGTGTAAATCGTGCTGCTGATCCATGGAGGCCATCGGCATGTGTTGCATGTGTGCATGATCTTCTTGCATCGGCATCGAATCATGTTCAGTGGTATGCATGTCTTGTGCCTGTGCAGGTGTACTCATGTGAGCGTGTCCCATGTCTTGCATGGTCAGTACAGTGCGAGGCCGCGCCACAGGTGCAGGAAAAGCTTTAAGATGAGTGGCATTTTTATTGATGAGTGATGCTAAAGCAAATCCGGTTCGGTCAATCGATTCGGCCTGAATCTGATAGGCATCGTGCTGAGGTTGTACTACGACATCATAGGTTTCGGCAGCACCAATTCTAAATTCATCTACCGATGCAGGTTGAACGGGTTGACCATCGGCAGCCACGACCGTCATCTTTAAATTGGGAATCCGTACATCAAAAAATGACATTGCTGCAGCATTGATAAAACGCAACCGAATACGTTCGCCTGGCAGAAATTGGCCGGTCCAGTTTTGGTCTGGTGCTTTGCCATTGACCAGAAAAGTATAACCACTCACATCGGACAAATCCGTTTTCAGCATACGCATCTGATTCCACATTTTGCGATCTTGCCATGTGGCTTTCACGCCTTCATGCTTCACCTGTTGCCACACATCCGACCATGTTTCACGGCGGTTTTGATAATACTCTGCATCTTTCTTCAGATTTTTTAAAATCTGATCGCCACGAGTCGGATGTGAATCTGAAAGCATTACCACATAGTCACGCTGCACAGGAGGCGCTGCATCTTGATGCTGGCTTGGCTTTGGATAAATAATCAATGGCCCATAGAGTCCGTCTTGCTCTTGCCCCTTACTATGAGCGTGATACCAATAGGTGCCATTTTGACGAACACGGAAACGGTAGACGAAATCACCATTCGGATGAATTCCTTGAAATCCGTTGAATCCCGGCACGCCGTCCATCAAGCCGGGTAATAATAATCCATGCCAATGCAGTGCGGTTTGTGCTTTCTTTAAGTTGTTGTGTACATGGATGACGGCCTCATCGCCTTCGTTAAATTCCAGCAACGGCGCTGGAAACTGCCCGTTTACCGTGATTTTACTGACTGATTTTCCATTGAGATTGATGTTGTGTTGATCAATCGTCAGATGATAGGTTTTTACCGCTGCACTGGCCGCGCTGGACAGCACCAGACACATTGCAGCAAACCATAGGGTTGGCAATTTTAATTTCATGACTAACCTCAAAATTTAAAAAACATTAAACGTGAAACGTTAAAGATCTAAATCGAGATTAGGCTCTAGGAGGACGTAAAATATCGGTGAGATAGCCACTCTCAGTATTTGAGCTATAGTCTATGGCTGTACTCGACACCAGCGTGTACGATGTCGGCAAGGCGATTATGGGGATTTCGCCCAACATGACACAACTGATCATCTGACAATGTAATGGTGTACATTTTTGGCAGTCTGCAAAGAATTGACTGGAATGATCATTGATACTGGCACAATCTGATCCGACAGGTTTTTCTGTTGCCTGTGTGGCGTGGCTATGTTTCATCACTGATTGATGACAATCAGACATGACACCATGATCATGCGTCGAATGATTTAAATGTTGCAGCGAGATGCCTTGATTTGAAAGTGATGCGTGTTGTAGCGTTGTCGATGCCATGGCAAAGCTGCTCCAGCTCATGAAGATCATCATGAGCCACACCAACCAGCGATATCGACGAAAACGCACGTTCAAACCCATTGCTCCAAAAAATGGTGATGTCTTTACTATTACACACCCTTATCTAGCATAGCCAAATTCATGCACAGGCTCAATCCTCATTTATATCGCTCAGTTTATAATTGTGCGTATTGCTAGAAGTTTGAGCACTCACTTTAACAACATTTCAACCCAAAAATAAAATGTTATTCAAAACGTTCACTCATAAAAAAAGCACGCATATTGCGTGCTTTTTAAACCAAAACCGATGCGTAAATAAGCAATTGTTTTATGATTGATTATTCTATCACCAGTTTATCCATACACTTATGAACACGGTTATCCATATAGTTATAAACAAACTTATCCACAGGACATGTATAAATTAAAGTGTTTACTCTTATACAGACTGAGTGCCCACTTTGGCTAGCTCTAATCGCATTTCATCAATAACCGCTTTGTAGTCTGGTTTTCCAAAAATGGCTGAACCCGCAACAAACATATCCGCACCTGCTTCAGCAATCTCGCGAATATTGGCTGGGCCAACACCACCATCAACTTCAAGGCGAATATCACGACCGCTGGCATCAATCAATTTGCGTGCCTGACGTAATTTGTCGAGTGTCATTGGAATGAATTTCTGTCCGCCAAACCCCGGGTTGACACTCATGAGTAAAATTTGATCGACTTTATCCATTACATAATCAAGATAATGCAAAGGCGTTGCCGGGTTAAATACCAACCCAGCTTTAGCACCACCTGCTTTAATCAGTTGCAGTGAGCGATCGATATGATCAGATGCTTCTGGATGGAAAGTAATAATGTCTGCACCTGCTTCGATGAAATCCCCAATCATTCGATCGACAGGCGATACCATCAAATGCACATCAATTGGTGCCTGAATGCCATAACTTTTAAGCGCCTTACATACACCCGCACCAAAGGTCAGATTCGGTACATAATGATTATCCATCACATCAAAATGAACGACATCTGCACCCGCCGCCAAAACACGTTCGACATCTTCACCTAAACGGGCAAAATCGGCAGACAAGATAGAAGGAGCAATCAAATACGGCTTGGACATATACGACCTGGCAAACTGAAGAACAAGAGCAACAGTATAACAAAATCAAGTACAGACTGCCTGTTTATCCTACACAGTTTCAGCGCAAGAGATTGCAAAATTGCAACGCAGCATTCTCGTTTGGCCGGTACTATCCCGCTGTAAAATTTGCTAATGTCAGGATCTATACTTGAGGACAGCACAGTGAAAACACAAACAACACTTGATACACAAGACGGTAAACGTATTGCGAAACGCCTAGTCAATCATTGGAAACACAAATTTGAAGTGGCAGAGTCAGAAACAGAATTTCGAATTCTGATGCCGACAGCAACCGTCATTTTAACACCTTCAGATACGGCGCTTGTAGCACGTATTGAAAGTAATCTTGACGATCATAGCCGCCTTGAAGGTGTGGTGATTGAGCACTTGAACCGAATGGCACAACATGAGTTTGATGCAACATGGGATACGCTTTAAAACAAAAAAGTGAAGCATTTCTGCTTCACTTTCAATAGGTTGAATTTATACATTCATCCTTCAAGCTGTACGGCATGAAATTGCAAATGATCTTCAACAAAGCTCTGAATAAAATAATAACCGTGATCATAACCTGCATGTTTTCTTAAGGTGAGAGGCTGCCCCACTGTTTGACATGCACGTTGAAATATATCTGGATTTAACTGATCGTAAAACTGATCATCCATGCCCTGATCAATCAGAATATCTTTAAACAAAGCACCTTTGCTTTCAACCAATACACTTGCATCGTGATCTTGCCATACGGCTTGATCTGCTCCCAAATAATGTGAAAATGCTTTTTGGCCCCACGGACATTGTACAGGCGCACAAATTGGTGCAAATGCAGAAACGGATTTGAATTTTTCGGGATACTTAAACGCTAGCGTCAATGCCCCATGCCCGCCCATCGAATGGCCCATGATACCGATCTGACTTGAATCGACTGGAAATTCTTGTTGCACCAAGGCATATAACTCCTCGGCAATGAAACTTTCCATTTGATAATGGGCTTGCCAGGGCTGCTCAGTGGCATTGACATAAAAACCTGCTCCCTGCCCCAAATCCCAATGATCGCCTTTGGCCACGTCTTCACCTCGCGGCGAGGTATCTGGCATAATCAAAACCAAATCAAGATGTGCAGCCAGACGCTGAGCATGTGCTTTGATTGCAAAGGTTTCTTCGGTACAGGTGAGGCCAGCCAGATAAAACAGCGCCGGACAGCGGTTGCCTTCAAGTGCCGCAGGCGGCAAAAAAATCCCAAATCGAGTAGTCCCGTTTAAATGGGTCGACTCAAATTGATAAATTCGTTGTTCTCCGTCATAACACTTGTTTTTTTGCAGCAGTTCCATGGGTCTTTTCCTCATGTGAAATTACGCTGGCCTGTGGCACAGTTTGTTGTGGGAATAAATGTTGTTCAAGTTGAGGCAGCATCAATTCCATATTTTTACCAATCATCCATTGTGGCTCGGAAGGCTCAAAACCTTGTGCCTGTTCCCATTTTGCGACGGTTTGCTTGGCTTGCAAGAATGCATCTTTCATTGAATGATGATCACGCATGGCCTGATCAAAGAGTGCCCGACCAAAATAGGTATAATCGGCTTCGTTGGTACAGCCAAATGATTGTCGGTCGGCAGCCGATGCCGTAATGATCAGTGTATCTGGTGATTGTAATGCGGGGATAAAGCTGCCCGAGAAACACGAAGACACCACAATGACACGCCAGCGAATACCGGACTTGTCGAGGGCTTCACGTAGCCATTTTGGATCGACTTGCCCTAAATCTAGCGGTGCATTTTCAATTTCAAACTGATCTGGCGCGCCATGCGAGGTCATGTACAAAAACAGCACATCACTTTCACGGTTCATTTGTTGCCCAATCCGGTTTAACGCCATCGCGATACTGGTTTTCGATGCCAACGGAATCTGGGTTCGGGTATCTGGATTATTGACCAGCATCATCGAGCGGCCAATGGTGCCAAAACGCGTATCGAATTGCTCTTTAATGCGCATAATTTCAGATTTAAAGACATCCTGATAACTGGCACCTGCCACCCCTAAAAAGTACCAGTGACTTTGCGCGAACTCACCATACTGAATTTGCTCAAGGGCCTTATTGAGTAGACGACTCTGTGCATAAAAGGCATCTTCGGCGAAGCTAGGAGGAACATCTTCTACTTTCCAGATCGGCTGACTACGCACCGATCCCTGCCACACCACCAGAGTCACCAGCGTTGCAATCATAATGAGTGCACGCTCCCACCATGGCCATTTTAATTCACGGGCAAATACCCATACCACCGCCAGACTTTGCCATACAAACAGCACCATAAAGATGCTCGGCAAATAGTCATACAATGAATAAGGCAAATAGTCGAGCTGGCCCAGATACTGGATCAAACTTTGTAAAAGCGCAATATTGGTGTCCAGTACCAGCCACAAAATTGCAGGTACCAGCATCAGACGGGCATTGTTGGTTCGCTGAGAAAGGAAAATCCCGACAATCAGTGCCAGAAATGGCCATAACGCGTAACTGACCAATCCTTGAGAGTTAAATGCGCCTCCATCGCCTGCCACCAACCAGCTAAATAGCGTATTGGCAGCACCACCCAACACACCCCAAACCAAAAGCTGAAAAATCGAGGGATGGATGACCTGAAGCGAACGTCTCGACCCCAAAAATAACCATAAACCCGCGGTTTGGTTGCTTTTAAAATCATGCCAAAAGTTAATGGACGGTTTGAGGTCGATCATAGAATTGTTCGGGAGGCCGTGAGTTTGGTAAGCACTTTATGAGTTGAATCCGAAGTGCAATTTTCTTGGTGACGCATGTTCACTATATAGCAAAGTTTTGGCAAATATTGAAGCAATGATCACACTTACTCACAGAGAAAGCTGAAAATAAGCATCAAAACGACAGGCATCACCCTGCCATTGATGGTCAGGAGTCTCATCATTTAAAAATACGGCGTGTCTCGGACGTTTCACCACCACACGCTTTGCCATTTGCCGTGCAAGGGCTAACAGTTGATCTCCTAAATCCATCTGCCCATCTTCAGGTAACAACAGATGCAGTAGCTGCATTTGTTTTTTTACCTGAGCCTGCTTCTTGGCTGCTTGCTGATGCTGGTCACGCTGCGGAAACATCGGATCTAAATACACCACATCAGTGATCGCCTGCTGCTCAATTCGCTGCGTCAAGTAGTCGGCAGCATCTGAAAAAATCAAGTGCATACGTGCCATGACAGGCGCTAAATACGCATCCTGTTCGGCCTGTTGTTTTGCAAATTCGAGCAAGGTAAAAAGTATAGGATGACGCTCCACCAAAGTGACCTCTGCACCAAGACTGGCCATGAGCAAACCATCATGTCCCAAGCCCGCAGTGGCATCAATTAAATGCGGCTGCTCACCCAACTGACACGCTCGTGCAATCATTTCAGATTTTAGGCTGGCACGTTTTAATCGAGGAATTTCAGCCATCCAGTCGGGCTGCATTTTCATTCCATTGGCACTAAGCCATAACCCTGCATGATCGACACATAAGGCCAATTCGGGATGCTGTCTTAAGAAACGGGCATTTAATTGCTCAATCTCGATCAGTTCAGTGACCACACCGCGTGTCTGAAGAAGCTGTTGAACCGCTTCTGCCTGATCTTTTACTTCGGCCACAGCATATAATCGCATTGGATTTACCATCAGGTATATCCTTTAAAAATAAACAATAAAAACAAAGGTAATGCAATCACTGTGCTTTGCCTTGCTCGGCAATCTTTTTCCACGCATTGTCACGCAAGTAAACGGGAAGTGCCTGTTCAGCCGGCACCCATTGCTCATTGAGTGCATAGTGTCTTGCAAGTAATGCAATGTGATGTGCATTCGGCTGGACTGCTGCCACCTGTGTCTCTGTGGTCGCGATTAAATGCGCGCCTGAACCAACAACGGTAAACTGAGCTGCTGCCTGAGCATCTGCATAGTTCAGCAAACGTTCTTCGCCATCGAGTTGCATGATGCCGGCATCATCGAGTACATAATTAGCCAAATAAACTTCTTGCATACGTGCATCTAAAACAGCAGTCACCTGTTGTAATTGATGGGTTTGATAAGCGGCCTGCGCCAGTGCCTGCAAAGTAGACACTGCAATCACCGGCAGGTCATTGGCCCATGCCAATGCCTGTGTCACAGCAGCATTGATCCGTACACCACTAAATGATCCTGGGCCTCGACTAAATGCAATTGCTGTGAGTTCATGCAGCTCGGTCTGCGTATCGCGCAAGGCGGCTTCAATCATGGGTAAAATTGTTTGAGTCTGAGCCTTGGCTCGATCATCAAGTTGAAAAAAAAGCTCTTGATGTTGATCGATCAAGGCCACAGAACATTGTTCATTGGCTGTTTCCAATGCAAGCACTTTCATGCAAACCTTACGCTATATAATTAACAAAAACGCTGAATATCATACTCTACTCCCCGCTGTCAGGCGAGTGATTCAACGTAATCGGTTTGCACGAATCCAAGGTTCAAATCGACTCATATTCATCAAAAAAATACGGTTCAAGCTGCACATATTTTTTATAGTGCTCGGCATAATGCATGGCACTCATTTTAAGCTGTGCTGCACCCTGATCATCGAGTGTTTTAACCACTTTGCCCGGCGACCCCATTACTACTGAATTATCGGGAATGACTTTACCCTCAGGAATCAGGGCATTGGCGCCAATAATACAGTTTTTTCCAATAACGGCATGATTCAGAATCACGGCGTTAATACCGATCAGGCTGTTGTCACCAATGGTGCAGCCATGTAGCATGGCCTGATGTCCGATGGTCACATAGTCTCCGACCACCAGCTCAATTCCCGCATCGGTATGCAACACGGCATTTTCTTGTACGTTGGTAAAATCGCCCAGCCGGATTAAACAGTTGTCTGCACGAACGACCGCTCCAAACCAGATACTGACTTCATCACCCAGTTCGACTTGACCAATCACGGTCGCATTACCTGCAATCCACCCCTTCCACGGATGGTGTTTGGTTCTAGGGTGTTGTCCTTGAAAGCTATACATCATCTGAGTTACTCCTTTCTATTGTTCTTTTCAAGTTTTTGCCGAATAAATAGAGGCGAATTTAATAAGAATGGCCACTCCTTTTGATAACCAAGGCCATATTGAAAGAGTGAAATCAACATACGTGCCGTTAAACCCCAGACCACCTCATCTTCGACACGCATACTCGGAAAGTACAACGTTTGCTTGATATATTTCACCTGATGGGGTTCTGGCGGCGCATTGAGTAATTGTTCAAGCGAAGCAAAAAAAATACGATCGATTTCAGTAGGCTGCGGTATCAAATGTACATCGGGTGGAATCAGCCCGACAATCGGTTTCACTAGCATGCCATTTTTGGCACGCTGCATGGGCAGATCTCCCATCAACTCGACATCGAAGGGATTAAGTGCCGTTTCTTCTTGCGCTTCACGTAATGCCACCACGATATTACTGGTATCACCACGGTCACGTTTTCCGCCCGGAAAAGAGACTTCTCCACCATGATTTTTTAAGCGGGTAGAACGCCGCGTCAATAACACCTTCGGATCTTTTTCATCGGTAATCGCAATTAATACTGCAGCTTCTGCAGGTTGAGTACGTCGCGCAAAACGTAGTCGTTGTTGTAACCGATGGGTTAATCCTTGTTCACTCATTTGCGCCTCTCGATTCTTGTTATTTTTCCATCATAGCTCAATTTTTTTGGGGTAGTATACAAATGATGCGAAACAATAAAAATTCAGTTATGCTGAGCTATCTTTAGCCCCGATGATTGTTATGAGTTTTTGTATCGTTTGTGGACATAAAACAGAAGAACAGATCCCGCTAGGTGATCATAAATTGCGCCGTGTTTGTGGCAATTGTGGCCATATTCACTATGAAAATCCAAAACTCATCTGCGGGGCACTGGCAGTTTGGGACAATAAGGTTTTGCTGTGCCGTCGGGCAATCGAACCACGCTACGGATTGTGGACTTTACCCGCAGGCTACATGGAGTTGTTTGAGACCATGGAAGAAGGCGCTGCACGTGAAACGCGTGAAGAAGCCGAGGCCGAGATCGACATTGAACATCTATATTGCATGTACAACATTCCGCGTATCGGACAGATCTACGTGTTGTTCAAAGCCCTGCTCAAAGACGGCGTATTTGGTGCCGGTGAAGAAAGCATCGAATCGCGGTTATTTGAAGAACACGAAATCCCATGGGGAGAACTGGCTTTTCCAAGTGTTGAGCGTACGCTTCGACATTACTTTGAAGACCGTAAACAGCAGCATTTTCCGGTACATTTAGAGACCATCGGCACCCGTCTGGATCACACAGGATAAAATAAAAAAAGGCCACTCATAGTGGCCTTTTTCATGTTGTTGATTATTTATTTTTTACACTATAACAGTTTGGTAGCTCAATGCTCAGCGTACCAGATGTGCGCTTGGCCAGTTCAATCTGTGCAGTTGTCGGTGCGGGTTGAACATTGGAAATATTGTTGTAAACCCGTTGATAAGCCGCATAAATATTGGCCCAGTTTGCCGAGTTGTTGTTAAAGTCAGTAATCGACAGCGCACGAGAATTCGTGCTTTCGTCTAATAAGTTATTCAGATTGATTTTTACACCGCCAGAGCTAAGCTGGGCTGATGATGTTTCTCCACTGACTGCAAGTCCTTGATTTAAACCAAGCAGCACGCCTTCTAAAAGACCAAATCGTGCTTCATTTAAAATCATACGAATGGTGATCGACTTGTCACTTGCCGAGAAATTGGCTGCACCTGTTGTTCCAATCCGATATTGCGTCACACCGAAGTTATCTTGCATGCCATTGGTCAAAATTCCACAATTTCCAGACATATCATTTGTGGTGGCATTGGCCCCAATATCGGTACGGATATCGCCATTTTCATCGATCACGATTCCGAGTTTGACATCTGCCACAGTGGTATCTGTAAACTTAAAGATCAGTGTGGCATTGAGTGGAAATAGATAACGTCCAGAGCTGATGTTATTACTCGACTTAAATACACGTCTGTCGAGATAGGTAATCGGACTAATCTTGGCCAGATCAATCGTCCCATTAAAGGTTTCATTATCGGCAGTTTTGGTCCATCGTCCAAAAACCGAACTGTCTACCGTCGTGGTATTCATGGCACGCTTATACAAATCGTCTGTTGCCACCACCAAATAGTTATCGATTAATTTGCCTTGGAAAATTTTTAAGTCGTCGCTACTGTTCGCACTCAAGCTAAAACGAAACGGTTGCGCTGACGACAGCGATTTGGTCAGTGGATTGAGCCACGTGCTTTGTGTTTGTGCCGTCATTTTGGTTGGTGCAAACTGACTAATTAAGGTGAGATAACCCAAATCACCCGTATTTTTAGGTACGCCCTGCCATTGTAATCCATAGCCCGAGGTTAAGCCTTGTCGGTCAGTCATCAGGTACATATTGGCAATAATTTGTTTATTGGTTGTAGATGAACTGCCGCGAAAACCACTGGTGTACTTTAAAATCGCCAGATCGACCAAGCTGCTTGGGGTAAAGATTTCTGCGTTGTAAATCCCTGCATTTTGTATATTGGCCATTTTTTTGACCACATTCAATGCCTGTGCCTCAGACACCGTCGAGACATCGACCCATCCCACCAGTGCCGCTGCATAGCTGCCGTCTTTAAAATCGCTCACGCTCAAGGAACGAGTAATTTTATAGAGTCCATTTTTGAAATCTTCAGTCATGGCAACAGGCTGAATATCCCCAGCAATATTACTGTTTTGCTGCACACCTAAAGCCTGAAAAATACGTACCAGTGCAGTGGCCACCTTAACGGTATCATCCGATAAATCAAATGTCGCAGGTGCCTTACCCACCATTGCGGTTGCCATATCAAGCAGTGAAAGCGGTTGCTGACCAATATTGATAGGCGAAATGGTTTTTAAGTCTAGACTGCCCAGGTTAATCTGCTTGTCTGCTGTTTGACCCTTGATCGAAAAATTAACGGTATCGCCAAGCTTACATGCGCCTGTAAATGCGTTACCACTTTGCGCCGTCACGAAATGATTCACCTTATCACTGCTACAATCGAAATTCAGACCTGCAATTGGATAAACCATATAGAAACTTTGGCAGTTAGCATCGGTGGTTTTACAACTGGTGCTTGTGGTAACGCCATTATTGGTGTCTTCATTAATATTGCCACTTTCACCACCACAACCTACCAGTGCAGATACAAGCGCAGTCAGCGCGATCGAAATTAAAATTTTCTTTTTCATTGTTGTACCCATCTTTTGGGTTAACGGATTGCCGTTAACTTGATTTGTCCTTGATTGGTCAGTAACTTATCTTCTACGTCCAGAGCGGAAGCCAACGGTGTCATCAAAATATAATGCGCGTTTTCGGGT
Organism: Acinetobacter sp. V89_7; assembly: GCF_029967895.1. Lineage (NCBI taxonomy): Bacteria > Pseudomonadati > Pseudomonadota > Gammaproteobacteria > Moraxellales > Moraxellaceae > Acinetobacter > Acinetobacter sp. V89_7. The sequence continues at coordinate 14,922 of NZ_JASCAJ010000025.1, read as the reverse complement.
AAACGAATGATGCCTTCTAATGCTGCATATTTAAGTGCAGTTGCAGGATACTCTTGATTTTTATAGCCGCTCACCCCTTCGAGTACACAGCCTTTCTGATCGAGAAACACCACAAAAGGCCAATAAAATTGGGGATTGGTTTGAGTCGATGCATATGAGGTCAGTTTCATTTGCTTTAATGGCTCAGACAAGCGCACCACATCATAATCAAAGGTATTTTCAAGCGGTTTTCTTGGCCAGACCGAAACTTCTTTTTGCGTGTCGAATACCTTGGCTTTCTTCATTTTTTTACCTTCAAAACAAGTCGTATCCAAACTTTCAGTTACGTCTTGCTTAGGCATAATAAAGTAGGTCGAAGACAATGCGAGTGTCTCAGTCGGAGTTTCACTTGCCTTCGGTTTAAGCACCTGATTCAAAAAAGAACGACTCACCCCTTTTTCACGCTCGACTGGCTGCATACGCACAACACCCGTTTTTGAGTCAATCTCCCCTTGTGGCATCATGTAAAAACGTTTTTTTCCATCCAAGTTAAATTCACGATTTTCTAAATATTCACTGTTGACGTATTCTTCACCGCCAATACTGGAAATATAGGGTGACTGCTTGCTTGATGATGTATCAGTCTTCACCGCAGGCAATGGCGCTGTGTTTTTTGTAGCTGTTACTGCCATCTGATCTGAACGTTTCACGGTGGGTTGCGATACATTCAGCATCGATTGGTCAGCACTCTCTGTAGCCATTTGGTCACTTGGAGGAGATTGCGATGCTACGGCAGCAGTATGAGTGGCTTTAATTACAGGCTTTGAAGTCGATTCATCAAGGGGCATAGCCTGTTGACTCGTCGCTTTTTTTGAACTGATAAATCCAGTGGGTGTTTGGGTTTGGGTACTTGATACTGCGGGAGTCAATGTAGACGCATCAGTTGGCGCAGTTGGATAGGACTTTTGTACTGGATTTGAAGGAGCTTTTGAGCTGGGAGCGGCAGGATGACCTGTTGAACGCTGAGACGTCTGCTTTTGAATCACCAAAGGACGTCCATCAGGCCCAATAATGGTAAAAAATTCAGCTGCATAAAGATTCATGCCAGTAACTAAAAGTGATCCAGCACACATACAAAACCACAGCCGAGTACGTCTGATGCTGTTTTTTTTCATTACCACCGTGTCCTGTAGTTAATCCCCAAAATGGTTACTTTTGTATTGGTTTTGACATCTAAACCTGCATAGGGATTGAGCAAAATATTACTCACGCCAGTTTGGTTGGCTAAAGAGCTGCTGCCTGCCGGAATATTGTCTCTACTGCGTAAAAAGCCCACAGACAAATCGACATCGGTATCTGCGTCAAAACGATAACCAATGCCCAGACCGAATAACTGTGCATTATTGATCGGAATCAGGGTATTACGTTTGTCGTCTGGAATGGCAGAAGAACGTGGCTCATAACCCGCTCTCAGTTTCAAGCGATCAGTTGCAGAATACTCAACCCCAATTCCCCAGCTCCATGGTGAGGTAAAATTAAGTGGCAGCGCCAGACTGGTATTGGAGATATCGCTTGAAAGTAGCTTGGCAATTTGCAACGCCGAAACCTGCCGATCAAATTCAAATCGGAATTTGTCCCAAGCGCTATAGTCTGTCCACCCCACATCGAAATTGATTTGTAAATCGGGAATAATTTTATAGGTAATCCCTGCCTGAAAGTGGGCTGGATATTCAAAATCCATGGCCACCAAACCAGACTCTGTGGCCGGAATACTGGAAGGAAAACCAAGCACACGTGCAAAGACACTCCCCGTCGCAGAGGAATTTAAACCGCGAATCAACTCGCGCGGTGCACGTTCATTATCAATAAAGTATTTACCCTTGAGGCGCATTTTACTCGAGCTTTGGTACACCATACCAAAGCTAAAATCTTCACGCGGTTCCCAAAGCAGACCAAGGTTGTAGCTTGGGCTTAACGCCTGTTCGACCGTGACCTTTAACTGTCCAAAGCGGTTAAACGGATTCATGCCCTCTTGAGCATTACAAATCCCGAGTAAAAGTAAATCGGTGATAAAGTCTTGATTGTCTTTAAATGGCGCACAGACCACTTCATCAACTAAACGCAATACCCCTATTAATTCGTTTGGAAAGCGTAAATCGGTTTTCAATGAAATGGCTTGATAAGACATTCCAACCGACGCCCCCAAGGACAGTTCATCATTGACTTTAAATGCAAATGAAGGCGATAAGTAGGTAATACGCTCTAGCGCAACCTGCTGCCCCATAAAATTTCCTGGGTTACCATTTTCAGCACCAAATCCTGCGACCAAAGGTGCATAGACTGCTGTGGCATAGGTAATTTTAGAACCGGGCGGCTTATACGCGATCCCTGCAGTAGGTGCAGCAAGCGGAACACCTTCACCCAAATCGACCATTTTTTTCAAAATAGGCACGTAAATACTGGCATATTCAACATCGCCGCGAACCGAACCTTTAAAGTCGGTACACAAGTTCGATGCGACTTCTGGCCCATCGTTACACACCAATGGGTCGTCGGAATAACCAAAAACGTTATATCCAGCCGGTGCAGAAAACTCACGCTGAATATCAAAGTTGGCAATTAAGCCCTGTACATCGGTTTGCAAGCCTTCAATACGGGTTAATGCTGCCGGGTTAAAGTGAATCGCGCTGATGCCTGGCGGATCGGCAGTTACCGCATTACCCAGCGCAAGAGAACGCACATCCACAGAAAGGTTTTGTCCAAGCTGTGCAAAAGTGACATTGGAGCAACCCGTCAGAATAATTGCTGATGCTAACGGGCGTAATCTGAGATATCGCATAGCGACTACTCCCCTTAGCTAATTTTTTTGGCAAATCCAGCAATATCCAGTGGGAACGAGATTCCAAGCGAGACATCCGGTGCATCTTCAGTCAGACCAATGCCCAAGGTTCCGTTAATAATGGTTTTAGGAGAGACACGTACACCAAGAGCAATCGCAAAAATAGAGGATGTTTGATCGGCAGGCTTGAACGTTTCACCAGAACTATAGGTAAATTCAGAATTAAAATTGAAACTTTGCTGATACGACATCGTCAATGACACGTCGTAGTTGAATGAATATGCAAAGCCTAGCGAGAAGCCACCACTGATGCCTGGATCAAACTCGGTGATCGTACGTGTACCACGGCGTTGATTAAGATCTGATTCCTTAAATCCGTAGTTGGCAGAAACCGAAGCAAACAGCACAACCGGATCGATATATTTACGCGTACTCGCACCAATACCTGCCGAATAATAGCCCTTACCGGTCGATAAATCCGTGACAGGATTAATTTCGTATGGACTATCGCCCGTTTTGGTCGAAATATTACCAAATAAAATAAGAGGTAAACGCCCTGTCTGGAGTGGGAAAGGTTCCCAACGCGCTCCAAATGCAATATCACCTAAACCGGCAGTGGTGGTATCTTTTAAATTATCCGCTTTGGCCACAAAAGGGATCGATGTGGTTAAGGTTAAGTTATCCCGCAGGCCATATTGCAGGGTAAAAGTATTGGTTAAAGTGTGGTTGGCATCTTCTTCAACTCGAAGCTGATTAACAGTACCGTCTTCAATAGCCAAATCTAAGCGTGTATCGCGATAGTAGGTATAATCAATATCGTAGTAACTTGAGATTTCACCACGTTTGATCAGAGAATATTGGCGCTCGTTGGAGGTGAAAACTTCTTGAAGATTACTTTCCTGTGTGGCATCACCTTCTTGTTTTTGAAGTGCCTCAGCCGCCGAATTTGACGAAACAGCAGGTGCTGGCGTACTTGCTGTTGCTTCAGCGGCAGTCGTGCTATTCGACTCGGTAAACACGCTCCCCTGAGCTGGCGCTTCAGAAGACTGTGTCGCTGTCGCTTGCTCGGCAGACTTTTCTTGTGATGAGGCAGCGGCTACATCATCTGCCGCATAGACACCCCCAATCATGAGCACATTGACACTCAGTGCCAAAAACGTTTTGTTCATCCCTTGCGTTCTCTTCTTCATTCTATCCACCACGTTATTTTTTTTCTTACCCAACTATTTACGCTTATAATACAACCGCATAAATGTATTTACCTTTTCTCCATAGGTCATCGAATCCTTGTTGTTGTCTACACCCCTTCTAACCGTAGATGCTTTGTCTGCGATGCGTTCCATATAAAAAGTCGGATACTGCATGTCAATCAATGCATAACGGTTGACTGTGGCATCCTCGACATGTCGTAAATCACTGTCTTGAAGTGCCAATAGCGTTTTACGCTGGGCTTCGGGCACTTGAATCAAAAACAAAGTGTTATTTTCCCAGACTTCTTTAAAGCGCACTTCATCGAAACTGATATTGCCTAGTGCTGGATCTGCCACATAGACTCGGCCGTCTTTATAACCTTTGTACACCACAAAATGTTTAAAACCAGCATAGGAAATCGGTACGATTGCTGGCTGTCCCTGATTGACCAGATCTGAAAACTCACCTCGATAACCGCCACTTTCGAAACCTAAAGCGGTCACAAAACGTTTCATATCGAGAAGTGAAAAACTTCTGCGCTCGATAATCCGCTGATATTCGCCAAAACGGAGCAGCCCATTCATAGTTTGTTGTTCGGTCAGTTGGGTTCCAACATAGCCATTCAATAATGTGGTCAGTGCAGCCGATCCACAACTATAGTCATAAGCCTGACGCACAATACCGCGAAACTGATCTTCCACAGCGGGCTTGATCACGACTGCTTCACGGTGCATACGTGTAAAAGATGGCTCTCTGGAATCGAGTGTTTCCGTATATTGAACTGTCCCCGGAGCTTTATCTTTAATATCGAAGGCTTGGGTTGCAAAGTAATAGATCAATGCCGACCCTAAGGTAATCTCTAACATAATCTTTTGGTTCTACTTTTGGGGCAGCAATGCCTGATTTTCATTGTATTTTTAGAGCAAATACTCTACATTCCCTGTCTTTTGAAGATACCTTTTTTTTGAAGAAATTGCAGCTTTTTTTTGGTTTTTTTGACGAAATACGTATTTTTTTGTAATAACGTATACAAAAAAACGCGTGTCGATCACGCGTTTTTTTGCAGCAAATAATGGCGTATTAGTGACCACTAATGGTAATGGTCGAATTCCCCATATTCAGTCCAGCAATCTCAAGATCACCAATCGAGCTGGCAGTTTGAGTGCCTAAATGGATGCCTTGCACATAGGTATTGATATTTTGTGTACTGATGTTTTTGATTTCAATTCCCTGAGGATTAACACCAATACTGGCATTTAGTTTTAAATCACCTGAGGGATTGTCGCTATTGCTATTGTCACCACGTACATAGATGTTATCCAGATAAATCTGACCACCACCTTGTGCATCTTTTAGACCCAAATTGGAAATGGTCAAACCACGTTCTAGGGTCGAGTTCAGTACAATCATCGCGCCCTGTGGAGTTGCACCCAATTGAATATTGGCACTCACTTTACCCAAAGACAGCGTTAATCCAGTTAAGATTTCGGTGGGCGTACCTGTTACACCACGAAGGCCTGTTATGGTATTGACTGAATCATTTGAACTTGCGATACCAACTGAACCAATCCCCACATCAATAGCCCCGACTGTGGCTGCAATATTTAAAAATGCCCCTTGAGTTACTCCATTAGCTGTTGTTGCGCCATTAGTGTCAATTTTTAAATCCAGAAGATTATCACCCGAAGTTTGCGTAACGGTCACGCCATTGATGGCAATCGCACCCGCTTTTCCGGTTGCACCCTTAATGCCAGTGTCCGTTTTTAAACCGTCGTTATCATGTAAATATAGCTTATCAATACTGATTCCTTTATTGTCGAGCTTGATCCCAATATTTAAGCCATCCTGACCAGTGGTCGCGCTCATAGAGGCATCATCCATTGCCTGCATAGCCATGGCATTTGCACTTAATAGCATTGAAGAGACTAACGCCAATTTCGTCAACATTTTCATTCCAAACTCTCCCAAGAGCATTTATTTTTATTTCTGACTACTCTCATTCTTACAAAAAGAATATTCCATATCCCTGAGTAGCTGAATTTTGCCTCTTTAAAGTAGCGCTAGTTCACATTTTGCGCAACTAATGTTGCGTAATTTTTATCATTTTGCCGATAAGTGGCAAGCCGGCTTATGTGCATTTAAATTGTGTAGTAAAATTGCGTTTCTGCTTATCTGTTCATTTTTGGGCGATTTTTCCGTGCGCTATATTCAAAAACTTCCTTTACCAGTGCCATCCATTCAGCATATTTTGACACAACTTCATGCATCGACTGGTTTAGTTTTTTTGAATAATCACGATTCGCCTATCATTGCATTTCATCCTGAAGCTTATGCAATTTACCAGCATGATGAATATCGTTTTTATCAACGTGATGCGTTCACAAACTATCACTTAAATCACGATTATAAAAATTTAAACGATTTTATTCAGTTTGATCCCACTGCTTCAGCTTCATCTGATTTAGGCTTTCAAGGCGGTTATATTGGGTTTATCGGTTACGATATTGCAGCTTCTCAGGCTGTATGTGTAAAACATGCAGTACAACCTGCCTTATATATTGGATTGTATCGAACCTATTTATGCCAGCATGCAGATGGCTGGTATTTTTATAGCGATGCAGAACAGCCTGAACAACACTATAACTGGCTGATTGATCAGCTCAGTCAAACACCTGCTTATTCCATTCAGCCACTTCGCCTACATCATTCTTTTCGTCCACGCTGGTTAAAAAGCGAATATTTACACGCCTTTCATAAAATTCAAGATTACATCAAGGCCGGCGATTGTTACCAGATTAATTTAACCCAAGAGTTTCAAACCTGTTGTGAGGGTGAGCTTCTGTCAAAAGCAGATCAATTGTGGACGCTCACCAACGCACCGTATGCAGGATATTTAAAGCTAGATGATTTTGAACTGCTCAGTTGTTCACCCGAACTTTTTATTGAGTTTGAAGCAAATCGGTCTTTGAAGACGCGTCCAATCAAAGGCACCATGCCACGCTATAAAGATCTTGAACAAGATGAAAAATCGAAACAGCAACTAAAGTCTTCAGTCAAAGATCAGGCCGAAAATGTCATGATTGTAGATTTACTCCGTAATGATTTTAGCGTTCACGCCGAAACTGGTTCAGTTAAAACCACCAAATTATTTGAAATTGAAAGTTTTAATCAAGTGCATCACATGGTGAGTGAAATTACGGCTCAATTAAAAAAAGATGCCAACCCATTTGATGTTCTTCGTTCTGCTTTACCAGGAGGCTCCATTACAGGTGCACCCAAAATTCGTGCCATGCAAATTATTGAAGAATTAGAGCAGGCACCACGCGGCGCATATTGCGGATCGCTTGGTTATTTTAATTTGGATGGTACAGGCAGCTGGAATATCCTGATTCGCACAATACAAAAATATCAGGATACGCTCTCTGTCTGGGCAGGCGGCGGTATCACTATTGCATCAGATGCAGAAGCTGAGTATCAAGAATGCTTAGATAAGGTATCTGCCATGCTGAATCTGATCAATACATGGCAGTCCCACACAGACGATTATGCAGAATGAAATAAACGGCTTAAGCTGTCGATCAAACGCTGATTTTGCACATCGGTACCAATCGTAATACGTAAAAACTGATTGATACGTGGCTTGTTAAAATAACGAACAATAATGCCTTGTTCTCGCAGTTGTGTTGCCAGTGTTGCAGCATCATGTGCTGGATGAGTCACAAAGATAAAGTTGGCTTTTGATGGCAAAACTTTAAAACCGAGTGTCTCAAGCTGCGTTACCAAAACCTCACGGCTTTGAATGACTTTCTCACACTGCGCTTCGAAATATGACTGATCTTGAAACGATGCGACTGCTGCAGCGAGTGCAAAGCGATCAATAGGATACGAGTTAAAGCTATTTTTTACTGCTTCCAGTGCAGCAATCAGATGTGCCTGTGCCAACGCAAAACCAACACGTAACCCTGCCAGTGAACGAGATTTTGAAGTGGTTTGACACACCACCAAATTATCGTAACGTTGAATCAGGCTAACCGCCGATTCTGCTCCAAAATCAACATAAGCCTCATCGATCACCACCACACGATCTGGATTATTTTTCAGCACCTGCTCAATTTTACCGAGTGACAATGCAATACTGGTCGGCGCATTCGGATTGGTAATAATAATCCCGCCGTTTGGTTGCTGATAGTCCTCGACATCAATTTCAAAATGCGCGTTGAGAGGGATTTGCTTGGTTTTGACACCAAAAAACTGACTGTATACCGGATAAAAACTATAGGTAATATCCGGATATAAAATCGCATCGTTTTGAATAAAGAATGCTTTAAAAATATGCGCCAATACTTCGTCTGAGCCATTTCCGACAAACACCTGACTCACATCTAGGTGCTGCTGATCGGCGATGGCCTGCTTCAACTGTAGCGCATCTGGGTCTGGATACAAACGTAAGGCATCTGCCTGATTGTGCAAAACCGCTTCGATTGCCGCCACGACGTTAGGTGAAGGTGGATACGGGTTTTCATTGGTATTTAATTTAAGGAGATTCTGAAGTTTAGGTTGCTCGCCAGGCACATACGGCTCAAGCTCACGGACTTCCGGGCTCCAAAATCGCATTTGTTCGTTGCTAATATTCATTGCGCTATTCTCTTGTTGGGGCCAAGCCATAGCCCCTAAAAACGATTGATGGTTTGGTCAACCTTAAATCTTACTGATAACGGTAGCGAGCTGAGCGTGCATGTGCATCCAGATTTTCCTGTTGAGCCAGAATATCTGCTGTCTTTGCGAGGGATTTTACACCTGCTTCTGAACACATGATGAGGCTCGAACGTTTTTGGAAATCGTAAACGCCAAGTGGCGATGAAAAACGTGCTGTTCCCGAAGTGGGTAATACGTGATTCGGACCTGCACAGTAGTCACCAATGGCTTCAGGCGTAAAGCGCCCCATGAAAATGGCACCCGCGTGGCGAATATCCTGACTCATCTGCTCGGCATCATCTACACATAGTTGTAAGTGTTCAGGCGCAACTTGGTTGATCAATTTGATCGCTTCAAGACGATCTTTTACCAACACCAAAGCACCACGATTAGCAATTGAAGTACGTGCAATATCGGCTTTTGGTAAAGCTGCCAAATGTTCTTCAATGGCTTGTGCCACATCATCAAGTAGCTGAGCATCTGGGGTGATTAAAATTGCCTGCGCCACAGTGTCATGTTCGGCTTGTGATAACAAATCCATCGCCAGCCATTTAGCATTGTTCTGCCCTTCGGCATAGACCAAAATTTCAGATGGGCCTGCAATCATGTCGATACCGACCTGACCAAACACTGCACGCTTGGCCGCTGCAACGAAACGATTTCCCGGACCCGTAATTTTATCTACACAAGGTACAGTCTGAGTACCATAAGCCAATGCTGCCACTGCCTGAGCGCCACCGATCGTAAATACTCGATTTACTCCTGCCAGATAAGCAGCTGCCAATACCAGCGGGTTTAGCTCACCTTGCGGTGCAGGTACGACCATGACAATTTCAGGTACGCCCGCGACATGAGCAGGTATCGCATTCATTAAGACAGAAGATGGATAAGATGCCAAACCACCTGGAACGTAAATTCCCACGCGATCTAAAGGCGTTACCTTCTGACCCAGGGTATTACCCAATGCATCGACATAGCTCCAGCCATCTTGCTTTTGCGCTTCGTGAAAACCACGAATACGCTCTGCGGCGAGTTCAAGGGCTTCACGTACATCGGTGCTCAGTGCTTCAAAAGCTGCTTTAAGTTGCTCTTGGGTCAGTTCCAAATCTGAAAATTGATGCGCTGGATGTCGATCGAACTGTTGAGTGAGCTTAAGAACATGTGCGTCACCATGCTGACGTACATCAGCAATAATTTGGTCTACAGTTTTTAAAAGTTCAGGATCATTTACAGTTTCAAACGCCAACAAGTCTGCAAAGACTTGTTTGAAGTTTTGATCTTGAGTCGATAAACGTCGCATCAATTTACCTACACGGTTTTTAGTGAAAATAGGCTTCTAGTGTACTCTTTTTCAGTGCTTTTGTGGAAACTCAAAAACCCAGAATTGGAGTAATGTTTGATTGAAATTCTGGCTCAGCAGGATTTGATTTTCTGATTGATCTTGTCAAAACAATTTATGTTAAAGACCAATCATCTCATGGTTTTAGGTGATCGAGAGCTCTTGTGTTCGATAAAAAAACCGCCACATCGGTGACGGTTGTTTGAAACGATAAACTTTTACTTGACCTGACGTGCTGCAACCGCCTGTTCGACTTGCGCCAGAATTGGATTAAGCAACGCTTGCTTGCGCTTAAAGCTGGCTTTATTCACAATTAAACGTGAAGAAACCTGCATGATTTCTTCAAGTGGTTCCAAACCGTTTGCACGTAGTGTATTGCCTGTATCAACTACATCGACAATATAGTCACCCAATCCCACCAAAGGTGCCAATTCCATTGAACCATACAGCTTAATCACATCGACCTGTTCACCAAGGCTGGCATAGTATTGACGTGTTAAGTTCACATATTTAGTCGCAATTTTAAGGCGGCCTTTAGGTGGTGTAATCCCGACTTTACCAGCAGTCATCAAACGGCAATTGGCAATTTTAAGATCCAGCAACTCATACACATGCTGAGCACCATGCTCCATCAACACATCTTTACCCGCCACACCAAAGTCGGCAGCACCGTTTTCTACATAAGTCGGTACGTCAGATGCACGTAAAATGAGAATACGCACTTTTTGATGTGTGGTTGGAAAAATCAACTTACGCGACTTGTCTGGGTCTTCAAGTAAATTGATGCCAGCCGCTTCAAGCAACGGCAATGTTTCCTTTAAAATTCGGCCCTTACTGAGCGCTAATGTTAAACCATGATCAAAATTTCCCACTACGTTAAAGTTTGGATCATCGTTTCTCATATCATTCATTAACTTACTCGCTTAATCTGCGCGCCTAAACCTTGCAATTTCTCTTCAATATTTTCATAACCGCGATCGATATGATAAATACGATCAATCAGCGTTTCACCCTGCGCAACTAATGCAGCCAAAACCAATGAAAATGATGCACGTAAATCAGTTGCCATCACGGGTGCCGCTTGAAGTGTTTCAACGCCAGTGACAATCGCATCATTGCCTTCAACCTGAATATTGGCACCCATACGTGACAATTCAGGGACATGCATAAAGCGATTTTCAAAGATGGTTTCAGAAATAGTCGCAAATCCACGACCAATCACATTGACCGCCATCAGCTGCGCTTGCATATCTGTTGGGAATTCAGGATGTGGCAGTGTTCTAAAACTGACCGCTTTCGGACGCTTCCCAAGCATATCCAACTCGATCCAGTCATCACCACGAGTGACTTCAGCACCCATTTCTTCAAACTTTTCTAGCACAGATTCAAGTAAGGCAGGGTCGGTATGTGTGGTTTTAACACGTCCACCTGTAATTGCGGCAGCGGCCAAGTAAGAGCCCGTTTCAATACGATCGGCAACGACTGAATATTCACACCCTTGCAGATGTTCAACGCCCGTCACAACCAGCGTACTGGTGTCTAAGCCTTCAATCTTTGCACCCATCTTAATGAGCATTTGGGCCAAATCGGTAATCTCTGGCTCTTGCGCAGCATTTCGAATCGTGGTGACACCTTCAGCCAAAACTGCTGCCATCAAGAGATTTTCCGTACCACCAACCGTGACCATATCAAAGGTGATATCGGCACCCTTTAAACGACCATCCACAGTGGCATGCACGTACCCATTTTCAACTTCAATTTGCGCACCTAATGCTTCAAGCGCTTTAAGATGCTGATCCACCGGACGTGAACCAATTGCACAGCCGCCTGGCAGCGATACCTGCGCCTTGCCATAGCGTGCCAACAATGGGCCAAGAACCAAAATAGAAGCACGCATGGTTTTAACCAACTCATACGGTGCAAATTGGTTATTGAGTGTCGAGGTATCCGCTTTAACCGTATCGCCTTCATAGTCCATGGTAATACCAAGACCAGCAATCAATTTTACTAAGGTATTTACATCTTTAAGATTTGGAACATTACGCAAGGTAATTGGCGTTTCGGCTAAAATCATGGCAGCCAACAAAGGCAATGCTGCATTTTTTGCACCCGAAATACGCACTTCGCCTTCGAGCTTTACTCCACCCGTAATAAGAAATTTATCCATGTAGAATTAAGCTCCGAATAGACTTGCTTTGCGCCATTCGTCTTTGGTCATCGCACGAATTGTGACTGCGTGAACTTCACCACTGGCAATATAAGAGTTCAAAGGCGCATAAACCGCTTGCTGACGTGCAACCGTACGTTTTCCTTCAAATTGATCATCCACGATACGGAGGTCAAATTTTCCAGCTTGTCCACTTACTACTACTTCCGCCGCGGGAAATGCATCTTGTAAAATTTGTGTAAGCTGTTCATTATTCATTGCGAGACCTCTTATACAACCTTGGGTGTAAAAACCCGTCATTCTACTATAAATCATGAAGATAATTCAGTAGTAAACTACATTTTGTTCATAAAAAAAGAGGCTGGAGACCAGCCTCTTACTATTTAAAAAAATCAAACAGGAACAACAACTTGCTGATAAGAGCATTGTATTTTACGATGCTTTTGCAATTGCCGTTTTAATTTTTCTGAGAGTTTTTTTATCGAGGTATACATATCGTCGGCAGAGGCCTGTGCAAAAAGCTCTATACCAGGTAAGCGTACTATCGCTTCAGCGATATGATTCGAACTGCCTTTGTGAGTTCGTTTATCGATTTGATGATCTTTTGAAAGTTTCACCTGCATGCTATTCACTTGATCTAAATGTTTTGTCATTTGACCAAATTTAGATTTAATATCGTTTTCAATGGCAGGTGTGATAGTTAAATGATGTCCACGAATTGTTATCTGCATAATTTTATCCCTCACCTTCTATCAGGATATTCATGTTCGCAAAATGAACTTAAGACAATAAAAGTTTGAAGCACGTCAATAAGTCATTTCAACCATTCCTTAAATAAAAAAGATTCATTGTTTTGCAACAATGAACCAGTAGGATAGTCAGATTTTTTAGATCAGATCAAGACTTTTCTCTCAGACGATGATGCAATATGTAACGATTCACGATATTTCGCCACCGTTCTACGCGCCACATCAATCCCCTCATCTTTGAGTAAATTGGCAATCGCATTATCTGACAAGGGCTTACGTGGATTTTCAGCAGCGACCATTTTTTTAATTCTGGCACGAATCGCAGTTGATGAACATTCGCCTCCAGATGTGGTACCAACATGACTTGAAAAGAAATATTTCAATTCAAACAAACCGCGTGGTGTCAGCATATATTTATTGGTCGTCACTCGTGAAACTGTTGATTCATGTAATTCAACCTCTTCGGCTACATCACGTAAAACCAAAGGTTTCATGCCCTCTGGGCCAATTTCAAAAAAGCTACGCTGATGCTGCACAATACACATCGCCACTTTTAACAGCGTCTTATGACGCTCATCAATGCTTTTAATAAAATTTTTAGCTTCGAGCATCTGATTACGAAGATAAATATTATCGTCGCTTTGATCTGCCCTACGGATCATATTCGAATAAAATGAATTGATGCGTAATTTAGGCATGATGTCTGGATTCAACTGTACTTGCCATGATTGATCTTTTTTACACACCACAACATCCGGAATCTGATAGTCAGACTCTTGCGACTCAAAACTCAAACCTGGATAAGGTTTTAAGGTTTTTAAAAACTCAATCACGGCTTTAACTTGCACCATAGACAAGCCAGTGTATTTCAAAAGCTTATTTAAATCGTTACTGACCAAAAGTTCGTAATATTTTAATAAACATAATCCTTCATTACGTAATGGAGTGTTTGGATCCAAGACATCCAACTGAATTTTAAGACATTCAGCAAGATTTTTAGCGCCGACACCCACCGGATCGAGACGCTGAATATGTTTGAGCACCACAACGACTTCATCCGCTTCGATTTCTTCACTCATACCTGCTTCAGACAGCAGATGTTGTGCCGCTTCAATCACTTCATCAATTTCAGCATCGAGAAATCCCTTTTCATCCAAACAATCTACAATGCAATACGCAATCAAGCGATCAATCGTTGAAAAGTGGAGTAAATTAACTTGCTCTAAAATATGTTCTTTTAAAGTATGTTCGGCTTGTCGATTATCCTCACGCTCTTCGTATTCAGGTGACGCTAGTGCAGTTGACTGATGGGTATAGATATCATCCCAATCGGTATCTACTGGTAAATCGTCAGGTAAATGATCTGCATTAAGATTTTGTGTCAGATCGGTACTTTCTTGATTTTCAGCATGAGAAAGACTTTCTGCAGTGCTCTCTTCTTCTATTTTTTCCAATAAAGGATTACTGTCGAGCTGGATTTGGATTTCTTGTTCGAGTTCCAAGCTTGATAATTGCAGTAGACGTATTGCCTGTTGTAATTGAGGGGTAAGCGATAAAGAATTCGCAACTTTCAATCCAACTGATAACTTCATAAAGCAACATCCCAATAACGAGTTACATAAAGCAAAAAATGTGCCGATATTGAAGTTATAGCATAGGAATTAACTTTATCCTACAAAAAAAAATGTTTGAGAAACAATTAATTTGTAAAAAATAGATGATGAATTATACAAAATGAATAAAAGTTATTCAGATTAACACGCGAACTTAAACTAGTTTATCTCATAAACAATAAAAAATGATCACACACGTTATCTATTCATATTTGGCAAGCACTTATTTTTAGGCATAAAAAAGCCCCCTTAACATATGTTAAGGGGGCTTTCGTATTTAAAAGCTGGCGATGACTTACTCTCACATGGCTAACGCCACACTACCATCAGCGCGAAGAGGTTTCACTTCT